>JBIPOH010000340.1:0-3858 GCA_044379435.1 Novosphingobium sp. | reverse complement strand
GCATCAGCATCGCCCCGAGCCCGGCGCAGACGCCCATCCATGAGGCGATGCGCAGGGGCGCGACAGAGAAGCTGGTGATCGCATCGATGGCGAAGGAAATCATCTTGTGCAGCGGGTACTTGGTCTCACCCGTGAAGCGGGCATCGCGATCATACTGCAGCGCGGCCTGCTTGAAGCCGACCCAGCTGACCATGCCGCGCACGAAGCGGTAGCGTTCGGGCATCGCCTGGAGCACATTGAGGACACGGCGTGTCATCAGGCGGAAATCGCCGGTATCGCGGGGGATGTCGACATCGACGAGCCGGTCGAGCAGGCGGTAGAACGCGGCTGCTGTGACGCGCTTGAACGCGGTTTCGCCTTCGCGCTTGCGGCGCTGGCCATAGACGACATCGTTGCCCGCGCGGACAAGCTCCAGCATCGGGCCGATCAGTTCCGGGGGGTCTTGCAGATCGGCATCGAGGATGAAGATAAGTTCACCCGCGGCCTGGCTCAGGCCTGCGGTAAGCGCGAGTTGGTGGCCATGATTGCGCGCAAGATTGACGCAGAGCACGCGCGGATCGGCATCGGACAGCGCGACCATGCTGGCCCAGGTCGCATCGCGCGAGCCATCGTTGACCAGCACGATCTCGAAATCATGGGCGAAATGCGGCTCTATCGCGGCGACAAGGCGGCGGTGCAGTTCGTGCAGCCCATCGGCCTCGTTGTAGCACGGCACCACGACCGAAAGCGTGGGCGACTGCGCAGAGCCTTGCAGCCCGGCTGCGGTATCCCGTCCGGGCACCTGATCTACCATCAATCCGCCTCCTGCCTTGGCACCGATAGTACGCAAAGTTTGGTAAACAACGCGTAAAGAAGCCTTAACCGGCGCGCGATGCAATCTCTGATTTGGCCCCTGATCTGGCCCCCGATAACGCCCCCGATAACGCCCAATGCCACCGATAATGGAACATGGCCAGCTTGGAGGGTTGCGCTGCTGCCCGCAAGCCGCAAAGAGACGGTGCGAAGGAGGGGGCATTTGCGCAATCAGACACGAGATGCCCTGCTGCTGGCCATTGGCGGCTTTGCGCTGCTTTCCACCGGAGATAGCCTGGTCAAGACAATGGCCGGGGAATGGCCGGGTCCGGCTATCGCCTCGCTGCGCTATGTCGTGGGTACGCTGGGCCTGAGCTCGCTGTTGCTCTGGCGCGAGGGGCTGGCGGGCTTCCAGTTCGACCGTCTGGGCTGGCATGCCGTGCGCGGGTTCGGGGTCGCGTTTTCAGCGACGACCTTCTTCACCGCGGTCCAGATCATGCCCTTTGCGGCGGCCACTGCGATTTCCTTTACCAGCCCGATGATCACCGCGCTGCTGGCGGCGGTGCTGCTGGGGGAGCCGCTGCGGCGCGAGACATGGATCGCCAGCATCGCTGCGTTTGCCGGGGTGATCGTGGTGCTGCGCCCGAATTTCGCCGCCATCGGCCCGGCGGCGGTGCTGCCGATGTTTGCCGCGATCGGCATGGCGCTGCTGATGATCGGCAACCGCGCAGTGCTGGGGCGCGGTTCGGCGCTGGCCATGCAGGTCAATGTCGCCATCTTCGCCACGCTGTTTCTCCTGATCATAACCGTGGCTGGCCATTTCAGCGGAATCGCTGCGCTGCATGTCGGCGTGCCTTCATGGAGCGTGGTGGGCCGCAGCGCGATGATCGCAGTAACCGGCAGCGGCGCTCACGCGCTGATCTACATGGCGACCTCGCGCGCCGGGGCGGGGACCATTGCGCCGATGACCTATTTCCAGCTGATCATGGCGGGCTTTTATGGCTGGCTGCTGTTTGGCGAGCACCCTGACCTCACCGCGCTGGGCGGGGCCGCGATCATCATCGCCGCCGGGCTCTATCTGTGGCGCGCGGGCCGGATCATCGACGAGCCGCAGGGCACCGATTAAAGCAGATCGAGCAGCGGTTTCAGGCTGTCCAGCAGCACCGAAGGCCGGTCGCGCTCGGGCAGTTCCGCGCTTTTCGCCATGATCCCCGTCGCCATGCCGACTGACAGGGCGCCGACGGCATTGGCCATGCGCATTTCGAGCGCGGGATCATCGCCGACGACGACCATCTGCTTCGCTGCGCTCTTGGGCAGGCCCATCAGCAGTCGCGCGGTATCGAACGCCACGCGCGAGGGCTTGCCGAGGATGCGCGGGCGTTTGCCGGTCATCGCGGTCAGCATCGCGTTGATTGGATAGCTGGCACCGATGGCGCGGCCATTGGCGGTTGCGAAAAACGGCACGTTGCTGGCCGTGAGCAGCTTCGCGCCCTTCCAGAGGGAATCGCAGGCCGCTTCCAGCGCAGGAAAATCGAACTCGCGGAACCATCCGGTATAGACCGCCTCGACGCCCTCAGCCTCGTCAGACGGGCCGACAACATCAAGCCCGGCATCATCGAGCGGCGCGCGGCAGCCGGGATTGCCCAGCACGCGCACTTTGCCGATCCCGCTGCGCTTTAGCCAGTCGGCGGTGGAGGAGGACGGCGTGAGCATCTGCGCATCTTCCACTGGGAAGCCGGCCTTGCGCAGCGAAGCAGCATAAGCCGCAGGCGGCTTGGCGGTGCCATTGGTAAAGACCACGAAGGGCGTGCCGCGCGCCTTCAGCGCTTCCAGCAGCGCGACGGCATGGGGCAGGGCATTGTGCCCGCCGCTCTGCGCGTCACCCAGCGCAATCGTGCCGTCCATGTCGAAGATGTAGCCAGCGGCGTCCTTGAGCCGCGCGGCGTGTTCGCTTGAAATCGTCACAGGCTGGCTCCGGCATGAAGGGCAAGGCGGAAAGAGCCGCGCTCGATCACGAGGTCACGCGCGGTTGGATTGGCGGCGAGCTTGCGCAGTAGCGCGATCACCGGCGCGGCCTCAGGCGTGTAAGTCGCGCGCGAGGGGCCTGCGCCGAGCATCGCATCGACCTGTTCGGGCGGCATCACTGCGCGCAGCAGGAATTCCTCGTCCGGCATGGCATGGCCGAACTGGCGGCGCAGATCGGCCAGCGCAGGGAAAGTCGGCTCGTTTTCCAGTTCGCGTGCGCGGGGGCGGTCCATGATCGCCGCCAGCACATGGCGGTCGATGGGCGAGGTTGGCTTGCCAAACTTGCCTAGGCAGTAGCGGATCACCTGATCGGACACTTGCGCATAGCGCCGTTCGCTGATCACGTTGAACAGCGCCTGGCTCATGACCATTTGCGGGAAGGGCGTGACCATGATCGGATACCCGAGCTCCGCGCGGACCTGTTCGGTTTCGGCGATGACGGCGGGGAGCCGGTCAGACAGGCCAAGCTCGTCAAGCTGGCGCGCGGTCGTCGTCATCACGCCGCCCGCGATCTGGTGGCGCAGGAAGCTCGCGTCAAAGTTCTGCGGCTGCCCGAACGGCAGGTTTTCCGCAAGCGCGAGGCGGTTCCAGTAGGACGTCAGCTTTGCCAATGCTGGGCGGTCGATGTCCACCGTGTGGCCCGCCTCTTCCAGATTGGCGAGCATCCGGTTCGCCTCGGGCAGCGAGGAACCGTCGCCTGCCGCGCCGATGCCGACATGAATCGCCGATATGCCCAGCTTTGCGGCCTCAAGGCTGGAGAGCATGCCCTGCCCGATCGTGGTGTGGGCGTGGATTTCCAGCGGCCGGCCTCCGATGGCGGCGCGCACGGCGGGCACCAGCGTGCGCACCCGGTCGAGCGAGAGGAGGCCCGAGGGGTCCTTGATATAGAACAGGTCGATATCCGTGCTCTGGCCGACGGCGCGGGCGAAATCGGCATAGAACTGGTCGGTGTGGAATTCGGAGAGCGTGAACGTGAGCGCGCACATCACTTCCGCGTCGCCCTCTTCCTTCACCAGACGCGCAGCTTCGATCACGGCGGGC
>JBIPOH010000339.1:0-3869 GCA_044379435.1 Novosphingobium sp. | reverse complement strand
GGGGATGCAAACGCGGTCGATGCTGGGGGCAACCCTGTGCTGATCCGCAACTACGGGGATATCACGGGGAACTATGGCCCTTCCATCTCGACCGGGGTCGGAGACGACATAGTCCAGAACTACGGCACGCTGGATGGCGATGTCGAGTTGAACGGTGGCCTGAACAGAATCGTCAATCGCGGCGTGATCTTCGGTGATGTCATCACAGGCTTGGGCGCGGATACGATCGACAATCGCGGCGGCACCATCACCGGTGATATTCGACTGGGTGCAGGCAACGATGTGTTCAGACCTGGCGCCGAGGAAGAAACCGTCGATGGCGGGGCCGACCGCGACAACCTCGACTTCTCCAGATCGGGCGGCGTGCAGTTTGCGCTCGATGGCAGCGTGGTCGCGACTGGCATAGCTTCGGGCGATATCTACCTGAACTTCGAAAACCTGATCGGATCTTCGACGGGCGCAGACGTACTGATCGGCAACGGCCTCGCCAACTACCTCGCCGGCAATGGCGGGAACGATTTGCTTTCTGGCCTCACCGGAGATGACACCCTGGAGGGCGGCCATGGCAACGACATCCTCGAGGGAGGCATCGGCATTGATGAACTCTACGGCTCGTTTGGCGAGGACGTCCTGCAGGGCGGCGCCGGAAACGACACAATCCGCGGCGACGACGGGAATGACACGATCACTGGCGGTTCCGGCAAGGACAACACCGCTGGCGGCCTCGGGGCTGACCGCTTCGTGTTCGCCAATGGCGATTTTGGCGGCAGGACAAGTTCAACGGCTGACTTGATCCTCGATTTCAAGCAGGCGGAGGCCGACCGGATCGACCTCAAGCTGGTGGATGCCCGCAGCGCGGTTGCCGGCGATCAGGCGTTTGTCTTCATCGGCACCGCCGCCTTCCACAACGTGGCGGGCGAACTGCGCTTTGTGCAGGGTACAAGCTCCACCGTTGTCCAAGGTGATACCAACGGCGACGGGGTGGCCGATTTCTGGATCGCGCTGACAGGGTCGATCACGCTCAACGCGGCAGACTTCATCCTCTGAAGCGGCGCAACCGGCGCTGTCAGGCGGCTGCCACGCGCAGCACTGCGATGGCGCCGGACTTGCCGCCGAAATCCACCTCGTCCCCCGCTTCCGCGCCCATCAGCGCGCGGCTGAGCGGGGCGGTGAAGGAAAGCAGGCCCGCGGCGGGATCGGCTTCATCATCGCCGACGAGCGTGATCGTGCGCTCCTTGCCGTTCAGCCGGATGGTGACGGTGGAACCGAACGCCACGGCTGGGCCCGTGGGCGGCGGCATGAGCTGCGCGGTGGCTTGCCGGGTCAGCCAGTAGCGCATGACGCGGCGGTGCTTCTTGATCGCCTCTTCATCGGACAGCGCGGCCAGCTCTGCCTCCAACTCGGCCACGCGCGCGGCGATAAGCGCAAGGCCGCGTTCTGTCACAAGGTTGGGACCGGGCGGGATCGGCAGTTCGAACTTGGGTTCGAGATGTTCGTCATCGCCTTCGCGGCGAAATGCGACGCTCATGCTTCCTCTCCGTCACTGATGGTCCATTCGGCCAGATCGGGCGCGCTGCCGATCAGGGCGAGGCCGTGGGCAATCGAGGTCAGTTCATCGCCGCTAGCAATGCGGCCCATCCCAAAGCGCCGCTCAAACAGGCCGCGCACGGCGGGAATCAGCGAGGAGCCGCCAGTAAGGAACACGTGGTCGATCTGGTCCGCCGCGAGGCCTGCCCGGGCCAGAACGCGGTCCACGCCTTCATCCAGCTCCGCCAGATCGGGCGCGATCCAGCGTTCGAAATCTGCGCGGCTGACCTCTGCGCTGACCGCGAGCCCCTCCCCTTCGAAAGTGAACGCTGCGTGGGTCTGGTTCGAAAGCGCGCGCTTTACCGCGCCGATAGCCTCGTAGAGGCCGTAACCCAGTTCGTTCTCAACCACCGCGATCATGCGGTCGATGGCAGCGGGATCGGTCGCGGCGTGGCGGAGCTTGCCCAGTTGATCGAGCGTGCGCTTGCTGCGCATCAAGGCAAGGCGCGACCAGTCGCTGAAATCGGCGTAGTGGCCGGCTGGGATTTCGAGCACCTTGTCGAACGAGCGGTACGTGCCGCCCTTGCCCAGCAGCGGCAGGACGAGCTTGTCCATGATGCGGTAGTCGAAGCGGTCGCCGGCAATGCCGACACCGGCCGAGGCGAGCGGGATGCAGCGGCGCGGCGCGTCCGGCGCTGCCACCCGCACGACCGAGAAGTCGCTGGTGCCGCCGCCGAAATCGGCGACCAGCAGCGTGGCCGGATCGCTCAGCCGCGAGGCGAAGCCATAAGCCGCGCCCAGCGGTTCGTAGACATAGTGAATTTCGCGCCCCAACGCGGCGAACATCGCGCCATAGCGCGCGGCGGCAAGCGCCGGATCGGGCCGCGATCCGACATAGCGCACCGGGCGGCCGACGACGATGCGTTGGGGCAAATCCTCGAGGGCATCCCCGGCATGGGCCGCAAGGTGATCGAGGAACGTGCGGCCAAGGTCTTCGAACCGCAGGCGCTTGGTGAAGATCTGCGCGTGTTCGAACGTGGTGCTCGCCGCAACCGACTTGAACGACTGAAGGAAGCGCGAACCCTGAGGGAAGCCGAGGAATTCGGCGATGGCCCAAGGTCCGGCCTCATGTGCCAGCCCGCCGCGCACCGCATCATCCTGCCAGAAGCAGAGCGCCGAACGAAACACCGCACTGACGGCATCAGGCGCAGCAAATTCCGCCAGGCGGACCGCGCCATCGCCCGCCGTGCGCGCGACAACCGAGTTGGTCGTGCCGAAATCGATGCCGACGGCAGGCACGAGGGAGGCAGAAGCGGACATGGGACGCGGAACTTTCGGCAGGAAGCGCGAGTGGCTGCCGATTGGCAGCGGAGCGCCGTTCCTAGCCCGCTGTCTCTTTGGGCACCACGTTATATTTGCGCACTTCGTCCTGGCTCAGGCAATAGCGCGTGGTCTTGTTCTGCGCAGTCGCCACGGCCTGCTGCTTGTACATCACTTCGGTGAGCAACTTGCGGCTGATCCCCATGCGGATGAGGAAATCGTTGTCCTCGCTCGCCAGCAGCGCGCTGTCCTGCTCGATCTGGCCAATCAGGCGCGTGGTCTCCGCGCTCCCTTCCTCGACCGAGATCTCGATCGTGTCACGGTCGCCAGTGTGCGTGAACATGTGGACCATGAACACGCCGCCCGGTTCCACAAAGCGCCGGTCGCCGCCCATGAACACGAAGTTGCAGGCGGAAAAGCAGGTCCAGCCCTTGGGAATGCGCGTGACCATGCCGGGATAGCTGCGGATCACCTTGCCCGCCTGGTTGCCCGCACGCGCATCGCCGCCGCGCGACTTGATCCACACTTCCTCGATGCGCTCATCCCCATCGAGCGCGGCCTTGAGGCGCTTGGGCAACGTGGCATCGATGATGCCATCGGCAATCAGCACATGCTTGCCGCCCATGTCTGCCGTGGTGAGCGATATGGCCTTGGCCTGCCCCCAATTGGGCATAGCGGGGCAAGACGGGTTGTCCTTGTCCATCGCAGGTGCAGCCGGCTTTGCGGCCACCAGTGCGGCGGCCGCAGCACCGAGCGCCAGAATGCGCAGCAACCGCATGGGATCAGGCCATCAGCGCATAACGGGCGGAACCGGGCTTGCGGCACATGCGCTTGTCGGCGGTGGTCTCCTCGCCATTGACGATGATGACATCGCTGACGGTGATGCACTGCATGCCGCCCTTGTCGTTGTCATTGCGCGCGACGACTGTGGACGTACCCGACACGTTCTCACGCGTGCCCGATGTCCACGACGAGGACGCGCCCACCGGCGGCGGGGCGGCATCGCCGCCCTCCCCGCGCGT
>JBIPOH010000337.1:0-3878 GCA_044379435.1 Novosphingobium sp. | reverse complement strand
GCAGCAATCACCGCGTCCGGGATGACAATCAACCGGGGCGTATGGGTGTAGAGCAGCGCGGCCTCGATCCGGCGGCCGGGATAGATCACCTCCAGCGCGGCGACATAGGCCGCCATCTGGCGCAAGGTGGCGAGCGGGACTTCATCAATATCCTGCGGCGGACGGCGAGCAGTCTTGAAATCAACCACGCGCACATGGGTTTCAGCCAGCAGCAGCCGGTCGAGCGTGCCGCTTACCACGCGTTCGCCAACAACTGCGGCAATCGGCACTTCGGCCAGCGAGCCGGGGCCGAAAACGTCTGCCCAAGCCGGCTCTGCCAGCACGCGGATCGCCGCTGCCGCCATATCCGCGCGCTCGTTTTCGGGCAAATCGGCGGCCATGCGCGCCAACCAGCCCAGCGCCGCTGCCTCGCGCGCATCAGCGGCCAGTTCGGGCAGCCGCTCGATCAGCTTGTGCATCAAGGTGCCCCGCCGCGCCGCCATGCGCGCGGCCGGCCCGGTGCGCGAGGGTGGATCTGGCGCATCATCCGCCTCGCCCAGCCCGGACGGGGCGAGCGGGCGCGGTGGGCGCGGTTCGGCAGGGAGCGGCGCATCCAGCCAATCGGGCAGGACTTCCAGAGGCTCGGGCGGCAACGGGATGGCTTGGACAGCTGCTGGCAACGGCCCAAGGCCGCCCAGTTGGCGCGAGCCGCCCCAGATCGGATCCTCGCGCCATTCGCCTTCCTCGGCCCCGAACAGCGGCTCAAGCTGAGCGTACCAGCTTTCCTCGGGCGGTCCCTTGGCCTTGGCGCCCAGCGCGCCGCCAATGAACAGTGCCTCTTCCGCGCGTGTCATCGCCACATAGAGCAGGCGCCAGTGTTCCTCGCGCTCGCGCTCCGCCGCGCGTTCCGCCGCCTCCCGCACCGGCCCTGCCCATTCGGCCTTGCGCAGCGAAGGCAGCGGCACTTTGCGGCGCTCGTCCACCACAACTTCTTCAAGCGAAAGATCGCGCAGGCGCGAGGCATCGGGATCGGCGGCAGCATCCGCCAGAATGACAATCGGCGCTTCCAGCCCCTTCGAGCCGTGCACCGTCATCACCCGCACGAGATCGGCCTTCTGCCCCGCCTCGCGCTTCAGTTCGCCATCGCCCGTATCGAACCATTGCAGGAAGCCGACAAGACTGGGCGTCTGGCTGCTGGCACAGGCGGCGGCGGCATTGATCAGCTCGTCGATAGGATCGTTCGCTTCTGCGCCGAGCCTCGCCACCAGCTTGCGGCGGCCCTGCCACGGCCCGACCAGCAGCCAGTGCAGCAATTGCGCCGGAGTGCCGAAATCAGCGCGAGACAGCGCGCTGCGCAATTGCTCCATCGCCGGATAGGTTTCGGGGCCTTCGCTGGCGCGCAAGTGGTCCCAAAGGCGGACGCCCTTGGCGCGGTAGCCGTGTTCGAGGAGCATCTCCTGCGTCCAGCCCACCAGCGGCGAGACGAGCAGCGCAGCGAGATTGAGATCATCGAGCGGCTGCGCGCAAAAGCGCAGCACCGCGACCAGATCCTTGACGGCGAGCGGCGCACCCAGCCGCAGCCGATCCACCCCCGCCACCGGAACGCCGCGCGCATGAAGCCGCGCGACGATCAGCCCGGCAAGTGCCTTGCGCGAGCGCACCAGCACCATGACGTCACCGGGGGTCGCGCGGCGCGGCCCCGATCCTGCCTGACCCTTGTACAGCGGGAAGCCGACATCGAGCCAGCGCTTCACCTGCTGCGCGATCTGGTCGGCCATCATCCGGTCGGGCCGGGAGAGCCAGGTTTCATCGCCCTCGTCGCCTTCTCCCGCGGGCGTGTCCTCGTCCTCGTCCGCCGCGCCGCCCACCGGCTTCCACAGCGTGACTATGCCGGGGCGGTTGTCATCGCCCTTGTGCGGTTCGGGCGCTTCGGGAAGGCCGAACCGGTCCGGGCCGATGGCGCCGATCGCACGGTCGACGAAAGTGAGCACGGTGGAGGCGGTGCGATAGGACTGGCCCAGCCCCAGCGGCAGCAATTCGCGCGCGGGATCGGCGGTCACTCTGGCCAGCGCATCCAGCTCGCGCCGCACCCTCTCGCGCGCGGCGGCGAAGTTTTCGGGGCTGGTGCCCTGAAAGCCGAAGATCGCCTGCTTGTAATCGCCCACCACGAACAGCGTGCGATTTGTGTCCTTCTGCCCTTCCCCGCTGAAGAAATCGCCGACCAGCCCATCGAGCACGATGCGCCACTGCGCGGTGTTGGTATCCTGCGCCTCGTCCACCAGAATGTGATCGAAGCGGCGGTCGAGCTTGTAACGGATCCATTCCGCCGGGGCTTGCTTGGTCAAGAGGTTGGCCGCCGCGCGGATCTGGTCGTCGAAATCGATGAAACCCTCGCGCGCCTTGGCCTCGGCCCACGCCAGCGTAAAGCGGCGGCCCAGCGTGAGCGCAGGATCGAGCCGGGCGGCAAGGTCGATCAACGCGCGCATTTCCTGCACCCGGCCAAGGTCTTCAATCACGCAGGCCTGATAATCGGCGTAGGCGGGTTCGTGCTTTTCAAGGTTCTTCGAAGCACGCGGCGTGCCCGCCTTGGTGAGGAACTGGGCGGCAAAATCATCGAGCCCGGCGATGCGCGCAGCCGGGCTGGCTTCCAGCCAATCGCGCATGATCGCAGCGGCATCGAGGCCCGTCTTGCTGCCCCAGCGCTGGTTTGCCTCCATGCACACTTCCGCCGCGCGGACATCGAACACGCTATCGCGCACCAGATCGGCAAGCCCCGCGCCGTCCTCTTCGGCATCGAGCCCCAGGAGGCGATTGATGCGCGGACGCAGCGGGGGCTGCCAGCCGCCGGGGCCTTCCCACAGCTCGTGCGCCGCAGCGCAGCGCAGCAGGAAGGCGGGCACCGCATCCTCGCCCATGCGCAGGCTGAGGTCTTCGAGCGCGGCGAACAGCGCATCATCGCCCTCATCCTGCGCGGTAATCAAAAGGTCTGCCAGCACTTCGCGCAGCAGCAGATCGCGGTCGCGGTCCTCCATGGCGCGGGTGCCGGGGATCAGCCCCGCCTCGGCCGGAAACGCGCCCAGCAGCCACTGCGAGAACGCATGGATCGTCTCGATCCGCAGGCCGCCGCCGGGGCTATCAAGCACAGCGGCAAACAGGCTGCGTGCGCGGGCAATGACAGCCTGCCCATAAGGCGCACCGATTGCCTTCAGTTCCCCGGCAAGTTCGATTTCTGGCAGGCGCACCCAGCGCGCCAGCACATCGTTGACACGCGTGGCCATTTCCGCCGCGCCTGCCTTGGTAAAGGTCAGGCACAGGATCTGCTCCGGCGTCACCCCGTCCTGCAACAGTAGCCGCAGCACGCGCGCCGATAGCACCTGTGTCTTGCCCGTGCCCGCCGAGGCGGAAAGCCACACCGTGCGGTCAGGCTGCACCGCGCGGCGCTGGTTTCCCTCGAGCGAATAGACCTTGCTCATCCGTCCGCCTTCCCACGGCCCTGCCATTCTTCAAGGCGCATCAACTGGTCGTAATCGGTATAGCTGGGCAGATCAGGATTAGGCCGCGCGGTGAAGGGCTCGGTACCCAGAATCCACGTGTCGATGGCGTCTTCCAGAAACGCCAGCGTCGTCGCCACAAACGCGTCGCGGGGCAGGCCGGTCTTCTTCCTGCCCTCCGGCACCGGCTCCTCACTGTAGCCGAAGCTGTCCACCTTCTTCTGCAGCGACCAGTATTCAAAACCATGCGCCTTGCCGCCGATCCCGGCAAACCCGCCGCGCTCGGCGATCAGCGCCACAAGGCCCAGTTGCAGGGCAAAGCCCTTCTGCACCATGGCCCCCGAGGGCGGCTTGCCGGTCTTGTAATCAACCATCGCCAGCGTACCATCAGCCAGTCGGTCGATCCGG
>JBIPOH010000338.1:0-3878 GCA_044379435.1 Novosphingobium sp. | reverse complement strand
CAGCAGCTTGTTCATGTCGGCTTCGCCGTCGATGAAGTAAGCATCCTGCACCAGTTCCTTGGGCCAGGGCTGGAAGCCCAGAGCGTCGGCGGTGATGATGGTGCCCGCAGTCAGCGCCCGCTTGGCGACAAGCACGCGCGGCCCGGTGGGCACGGCAGCTTCGGCATTGGGGGCAGCGCCTCCGGTGAACATGCTGCGTGCAGCAATCGCCGTCCCGATCGCGATGATCAGCGCTCCGAGCAGCAGAACCAGTTTCTTCCTATCCATGGCTCAAATAGCCCCCTCGTAAATGCCCTAGGTTTGGTTAGCGGGCGGGTATGGTTGCGATACGTAAGTCTTGACTGGTTAAAATCGGGTTCACGCGGACTGAGCTGCGATCGCACCGCCCGGCAGGTAATTGACCGCCAGTACCCACAACCCACCAAATGCGATGGCCACGCCGTAGGGAATCTTGAGCTTGTCGCGTTCGCGGCGGATGGTGTGCCACCCGACCATCACGATCGTCAGCGCGCCGCCTGCCAGTGCCATCACCAGCAGCAATTGCATGAAGTTGAACGGGGTGACCCACAGGGCCAGCACGGTCAGCAGCTTCACATCGCCGCCGCCCATCATGCGGAGCGCGAACATCCCGGCAAACACGGCAAAGGCAGCGAGCGCCACGCCCAGCTGGATCGCGACATCGGGCCACAGCGACAAACCGCTGGCCCACCAGAACACCGGCGCGCCGAGCGCGATGGCGGCATTCAGCCAATTATCGATCTGGCGGCGCTTCATGTCCGTGAACGCGGCAAAGACCAGCGCAATTGCCAAGGCGATCAGCAGACCGTAGGAAATGGAATTCATCAACTTCGTGCCCCCGACGCGAGCCCTCGCGAGATGCGTGGGCCGTCCTTCATTGGGACACTGCTACAGGTTATGACTTACCAAATAGTAACCACGACAAACGGCATGCGACCTGACCTTGCGGGAGCGCAGCCATGATGGATCGCCGGGCAATCCCGCCCCACGCGCAGGAAAGCACGTGGGCAGCCGCAGATGGTCATGCCGTGCGCCGGATCGACTGGCCGGGCGGTGCTGTGCCGCGCGGCTCGATCCTGTTTCTTCCCGGGCGCGCCGATTTCTACGAAAAATATCTCGAGACGCTGGATGAATGGCACCGCGCCGGGTGGCGGGTGACCGCGTCAGACTGGCGCGGGCAGGCGGCATCGGGGCGGCTCGGCAAGGATGCTGTCACGGGTCACATCGAGGATTTCGGCATCTGGGTCGATGATCTGGCACACATGTGGGAGCGCTGGGTCGCTGAAACCCCGGGGCCGCATGTGCTCGCGGCTCATTCGATGGGCGGCCATATCGTGCTCCGTGCGCTGGCGGCTGGGCGGGTCAAGCCGGACGCCGTGGTGCTGAGCGCGCCAATGACCGGCATGAACGGCCCGCCGCTGCCGCTTCCCATGCTCCATCGGGTGGCGCAGACCATGTGCCGGATCGGCGATCCGCTGCGCCAAGCGTGGAAATGGAGCGAAAAGCCGGGCGAGCTTCCCGCCGCCCGCTCGCATCTGCTCACCCATGATCCGGTGCGCTACGCTGATGAGCAATGGTGGCGTGACCACCGCCCGCAGCTGGTCATGGGGCCAGCGAGTTGGCGCTGGGTCGAGCGGGCCTATGCCTCTTGGCGGGTGCTGGACGCTCCCGGTGCGCTGGAAGCGGTGGACGTGCCCGTGCTGATTATCTCCACCGCGTCCGACAAGCTGGTCAGCCACGCCGCCAACCTCAAGGCTGCCAAGCGTCTGCCCAAGGGCGAGATGATGGCCTTGGGCGCCGAGGCTCACCACGAAGTGCTGCGCGAAGAAGACGCGGTGCGGGATCCCATCATGGCGAGAATCGCCGACTTCCTCGACCGGACAGCGCCACCTGCATGATCTACGATATCGCCATCATCGGCGCAGGCATGGCGGGCGCGAGCCTGGCAGCGGAGCTTGCGCCCCACGCCAGCGTGCTGGTGCTCGAAGCGGAGGATGCGCCGGGGTATCACGCCACGGGGCGCTCGGCCGCGTTCTGGGAGGAATGCTACGGCGGCCCCGGCGTGGTGCCTTTGACGCTGGCCTCGGGCACCTATCTCGGCGAGCATGGTTTTCTGACCCCGCGCGGCGCGCTCTATATCGGGCGCGGGGTCGACCGGGCGAAGATGGATGACCATGTCGCGACCTTCGCCGGGACCGGCGTCACTATTGAGCGACTGAGTCCCGATGAGCTGGCGGACAAGGTGCCCCACATCCGCCCGGACTGGACCGAAGCGCTGCACCAGCCGGCCTGCGCCGATATCGACGTGGCGGGGCTGCACCAGCATTATCTCGGCGCGTGCCGTCGGCTTGGGGTGGAGATTGCCTGCCGGGCGCAGGTCGGTGGCCTTGTGCGGGAGAATGGAGCTTGGACCATCACCTCCGAGCGCGGGGAAACGTGGCGCGCGGCCACCATCGTCAATGCTGCCGGGGCATGGGCGGATACCATCGCGCGTCTTGCTGGCGTGCGACCCATCGGCATCGCCCCTTTCCGCCGCACCGTCGCGGTCTTGCGTGTCGCACCGCAAGCGCCCGCTGATCTGCCGCTGGTGCTCGACATCAATGGCGGCTTCTATTTCAAGCCGGACGCCGGACGCCTGTGGCTCAGTCCGCATGACGAAATCCCAAGTGAACCGTGCGACGCCGCGCCCGAGGAACTCGACGTCGCCATCGCCATCGACCGCTTCCAGCAGGTCACTGACTGGCGGATCGAAGCGGTCGAGCGGCGCTGGGCGGGCCTGCGCAGCTTCGCGCCTGACCGGCTGCCGGTCTACGGCTTCGACGCCAATGGCGAAGGTTTCTTCTGGTTCGCGGGCCAAGGCGGGTTCGGCATCCAGACCGCGCCTGCCGCCGCGCGGCTGGGTGCGCAATTGCTGCTGGGACACGGGGCCGACGCCATGACCGCAGCAATCGATCCGGCCATGTATGCCCCGGCGCGATTGCCAGCGCAGGCCGAGGCGTTAACCGTCTAGCCAAGCCGCCGGCCTTCTGGCATTTCCCTAATCTCGATTAACCACAAGGGAGGGAAAGCCGATGGCGCACACGTTTGAGATCTACAAGGATAACGCAGGCGAGTTCCGGGTTCGGTTCAAGTACAACTCGGAAGTGATGTTCTCGACGCAGGGCTATTCTAGCAAGGCGAGCGCGCAGAACGCGATCGATTCGATCAAGAAGAACGGCCCCGGCGCCGAGGTCGAAGACAACAGCTGATGTATGGGCGCGGCGGGGTTTATTGCCCCGCAGCAACCCGCGCTGCCTCTGCACTCGCCAGCGCATCGACCCGGTCATTTTCAGGGTGGCCGTTGTGGCCCTTTACCCAGTGCCAGGTCACCTTGTGCGGGCGGGCAGCTTCGATCAGATCGTGCCACAGATCGGCATTGCGCACCGGTTTCTTGCTGGCATTGACCCAGCCATTGCGCTGCCAGCCGTGGATCCACTTGTTCATCCCGTCGAGCACATATTTGCTGTCGGAATAGAGATCGACCTGGCACGGCTCGATCAGGGCATTCAGCCCTTTGATCGCGGCAGTCATCTCCATGCGGTTGTTGGTCGTGTCCGGCTCTCCACCCGACAGTTCCTTTTCATGCGCACCCATCCGCAGCAGAGCGCCCCAGCCGCCCGGGCCGGGATTGCCCTTGCAGGCGCCGTCGGTGAAGATTTCGACATGTTTCATGCCAGTCCCCTATGGCGGCTCAGGGCGATCACGCAAGCAGGCCGTCGCCCGCTTGGTCGTAGAATTGCCAGCGGCGCGCGAATTGCATCGGATCCTTGCGGGTGACGAGCGCGTCGTCCGGAGTATCGAGCCAGTCTTCAGCGCGACTG
>JBIPOH010000336.1:0-3881 GCA_044379435.1 Novosphingobium sp. | reverse complement strand
TGGGCTTTTTCTTGGTGGTTATGACAGATTCTTCGGCTGCCCGGGAACATCCGATCAATGCCAAAAGGCATAGGAGAAGAGCGAATCTAGAGCGCATAGGCCGACAATTGATAGTGTCTTCGACAGGGTTCGCAATGTTGTCGCATCCGGAATGTCCACTTTTGGGCGCAAGCAGTCATTCGAGTGGCTCCACCCGGTCTAGCGGTTCTCGCGCCACCACCGAAACGTGAACACCGCCGCGCTCGGCCCATCGCGCCCGATCTGCGCCAGCTTCTCCATCGCTTCGGCAACGCTGGGAATATGCCCCTCCGGCACGTCCCACAGCGCCAACGAAGGCTCCATCGGATCAAACCACTCCGCCCGCCGCGCCAACACGGCGCGGTGATCGGCCTGCCGATAAGCAAACGCCTCCAGCGAGGGCACATCACGCCACACCGAAAGGTTGACGATCAGATCCGCGTCCCCGACCACCGCCTGAATGGCCGTGGCGTCGTTGGCATCGCCTTCCCCCACCAGCCGCCAGATGAACCCGTCCGCCACATCGGCCTCAGCGTTCACATGATCCAGCGCGTCCATGAACGGCTGGTTGGCGGGATCGGCCTTGGGGCGGCGAAAGCGGGAAACGTTGATCTGGGCAATAGGCATCGTCAAAGCTCCTGCCGGAAATAGACGACGCGCTCGGTCTCGGCAAAACCGGCAGCGAGGTGGAAGGCATGGCTCTCGGTATCGTCATGCCACGTGTCCGAAGCAAACTCGCGAAGGCCCTGCGCCCGGCCCCAGTCGGCCACCGCCGCCACCAGCCGCCGCGCCAGCCCCTGCCGCCGCATTTCGGGCGCGACGCAGATGCCTTCGAGGAACAGCACCGGCGAATCTTCGCACCCGTTGACATATTCGTGCCGGATCGAGGCCTCGGCAAAGCCCACCACCGAGCCGCCGTCCAGCGCCACCAGATTGAGGAACCGCTCTGGCTCCGCCAACTGCTCCGCCGCCTCGGCGCGGTGGGCGCTGGCAGGCTCCTCGTCCCACAAAAGATGCCGCAGCACGGCCCAGCCATCGAGGTGTTCAGGGCCGCCCAGAACAATGGCTATCATCTGCGCCCCCTCTACTTGCGTTCCGCCTTCTTGCGCTTCATCGCATCGTGGAAGCGGTCGGCCCAGCCGGGCTTGACCAGTTGCTCGGCGCGCACCAACCGCAGTTCGCCATCGGCCACATCGCGGCTCACCGCGCTGCCCGCCGCGACGATGGCGTCCGCGCCGATCTTCACCGGCGCGATGAGCGCGGAGTTCGAGCCGATGAACGCACGCTCGCCGATCACGGTGCGATACTTGAAATAGCCATCATAATTGCAGGTGATCGTGCCCGCGCCGATATTTGCGCCCGCGCCCACGTCCGCATCGCCGAGGTAGGTCAGGTGATTGGCCTTGGCGCCTGCGTGGAGCACGGCATTCTTCACCTCGACGAAATTGCCGACACGCGCCTTTTCTTCCAGCACCGCGCCGGGGCGCAGCCGCGCGAAGGGGCCGACCGATGCGCCCGTCTCCAGCCGCGCCCCCTCGATATGGCAGAAGGCGTGGATCACCACATTGTCCGCCACGGTCACGCCGGGGCCGAACACCACGTTCTGCTCCACCGTCACATCGCGGCCCAGCTTGGTGTCCCACGCGAACCAAACCGTCTCGGGCGCAACGAGGCTTGCGCCATCCGCCATCGCCTGAAGGCGGCGCTTCTTCTGCCAGCGCCCTTCCGCTTCGGCGAGTTCGGCACGGCTGTTGATCCCGGCCACTTCGTCGGGATCGTCCGTCACCACCACGGCGCACACGCGCCCGTCCGCGTTCGCCACGTTGACGATATCGGTGAGGTAATATTCGCCTTGCGCGTTGTCGTTGCCGACGCGCGCGAGGAGCCCAAACAGCTCATCCCCGCGCACCGCCATCAGCCCGGAATTGCACAAGGTGCAGGCACGCTCGGCCTCGCTCGCGTCCTTGTGCTCGACCATCTTCCGAATCGCGCCATCTTGCGCAATCACGCGGCCATATTGCAGCGCGTCCTCCGGCTCGAACGCCAGCACGACCACCGCCGGATTGTCGGCCCCGTGCAGCCGCTCCAGCATGGCGCGCATCGTCTCCGCGCGCACGAACGGCACATCGCCGTAGAGAATCAGCACGTCGCCGCCGAAGCTCGCCAGCGCGCCTTCGGCCTGCTGCACGGCATGCCCCGTGCCCAGCTGCGGATCCTGCACCGCCAGCTCTGCGCTATCCCCCAGCGCCGCCGCCAGTTGCTCGCGCCCCGCGCCCACGATCACCACCTTGCGCTGCGGTTCCAGCGCATCGGCGCTCGCCAACAGGTGCATCAGCATGGGCCGCCCGGCGATGGGGTGCAGCACCTTGTGCAGATCGCTTTTCATGCGGGTGCCCTTGCCGGCAGCGAGGACAATAAGGGCGAGCGGGGAAGCAGTTTCCGTCATGCATGCGTCCTTGCCAGCATTTGCTTGCAGTTTCCAGAATGCGCCGCCACGGATTGGACCATGACGGATTTTCCCTTCCGGATCGTCGGCTTCGATCTCGACGGCACGCTGCTCGATACCGCATATGACATTGGCCACGCGCTCAACCACGCGCTTGCCCACGTTGGCCGCCCGCTGGTCCCACTCGACGAGGCGCGGCGCTTCATCGGCGGTGGCAGCGCGCAGATGCTGCACAATGCGCTGATGGCCAGCGGCGGGCTGGAAGGGGTTGATTTCGCGCCCCTGCAGGAACGGCTGCTGGCATTCTACGCTGATAACATCGCCCGCCATACGGCGCTGTTTCCGGGCGGCGAGGCGATGCTGGAGGCGCTTGCCGCGCGCGGGGTCCACCTCGCCGTGGCCACCAACAAGCGCGAAGATCTGGCCCGCCGCCTGTTTGACGCGCTCGGCCTCACCGCCCGTTTTGCCACGATCATCGGCGGCAACACATTGGGCCCCGGCAGCGCCAAGCCCGCGCCCGACATGCTGCACGAAATGGTGGCGCGCTGCGGCGGCGGACGGGCAGTCTTTGTCGGCGATACCACCTTCGATGTGGGCGCCGCCCGCGCTGCCGCCATGCCCGTCATCGCCGTCCGCTTCGGCTTTTGCGACCTCCCGCCAGACGATCTCGGCGCGGACGCCGTGATCGACCACTTCGACGAACTGGTGCCCACGCTGGAAGCCATAGCCGCGCGATAGAAAAAGGTGGGCGTTGCGCACAAAATCTCCGCCCCGCCAGCGCCTTGCCATTCACCCCGCGCCGCGCCACTTTCGGCCCCGAGCAGAATTGCCCCCAAGGAGAGCATCCGATGTCCGAAGAGTATACCCCCCCCAAGGTCTGGGTCTGGGACAAGTCCAACGGCGGCGCCTTTGCCGCGGTCAACCGCCCCACGGCGGGCGCGCAGCGCGAACAGGAACTTCCGGTCGGCGAACACCCCTTCCAGCTCTATTCGCTCGGCACGCCCAATGGCCAGAAGGTCACGATCATGCTCGAAGAGCTGCTCGAGCTTGGGATCAAGGAAGCCGAATATGACGCCTGGCTGATCAAGATCTTCGAAGGCGACCAGTTTGGCAGCGGCTTTGTCGATCTCAATCCCAACTCGAAGATCCCCGCGATGGTCGATCGCAGCGGTCCCGAACCGTTCCGCATTTTCGAATCAGGCGCCATGCTGGTCCACCTTGCCGAAAAGTTCGGCCACTTCCTGCCCGCAAGCGGCCCCGCCCGCGCCGAAGTGCTCTCGTGGCTGTTCTGGCAGGTCGGCTCGGCGCCCTTCATGGGCGGCGGCTTCGGCCACTTCTACACCTACGCGCCGTTCAAGATCGAATATGCCATTGATCGCTATGCGATGGAAACCAAGCGCCTGTTCGATGTGGCGAA
>JBIPOH010000063.1:0-13233 GCA_044379435.1 Novosphingobium sp. | reverse complement strand
CTCGATGCTGATGTGGGTGACGATCATGAGCCTGGCTGGCGGCTTCGTCGCGCTTGTCGAAAAGCGCCTGCGTGAGGAAACGCTGATCGCCACGCTGGCGGGGCAGGCGTTCGTCAGCCTTGGCTTCTATGCCTTTCTGCTGCTGGCCTCCAATCCCTTCACACGCCTGCCCGAACCGGCCCCCGAAGGCGCCGGGCTCAATCCGCTGCTGCAGGATGTCGGCCTCGCGTTCCACCCGCCCACGCTTTACGTTGGCTATGTCGGGCTTTCGATTGCGTTCAGCTTTGCGGTTGGCGCGCTGATCACCCGCGATGTCGGCCCGGCCTTTGCCCGCGCGATGCGGCCTTGGGTGCTGGGCGCGTGGATCTTCTTGACGCTCGGCATCACTGCCGGGTCGTACTGGGCCTACTACACGCTTGGCTGGGGCGGCTGGTGGTTCTGGGATCCGGTGGAGAACGCCTCGCTGATGCCGTGGCTTGCCGCCACCGCGCTGCTCCATTCGTGCAGCGTGCTGGCCGCACGCAATGCGCTGCGCACCTGGACGGTGATGCTCGGCGTGATCGCGTTCTCGATGTCGATGGTCGGCACGTTCCTCGTGCGCTCGGGCATTCTCACCTCGGTCCATGCCTTCGCGGTCGATCCGACGCGCGGCTCGTTCATTCTTGGCCTGCTGGCGATCTATATCGGCGGCGCGCTCGTGCTGTTTGCCCTGCGTGCCAGCACGGTGACCGAAGGCGCGCGCTTTGCTGTGGTCAGCCGCGAATCCGCGCTCGTGTTCAACAATGTGATGCTCTGCGGCATTCTCGGCATCGTCCTCGTCGGCACGCTCTATCCGCTGCTGACCGAAGCGATGGGCGTGAAGGTCTCGGTCGGCCCGCCCTATTTCAACCCGGTTTCGGCGGTGTTCGCGATCCCGATGATGCTGGTCATGGCGGTCGGCCCGGTCCTGCGCTGGCGTGAGGACAAGGGCGGGCGGATCACCTGGCAGGTAGCGGTTCCCGCGCTTGTCACGGCGGCCGCGCTGCTCGTGGTCGAACTGCTGTTCGCGCCCATCAATCTGCTGCCTGCGCTGGGTCTGGCCATTGCGCCGGGGCTAGCCGTGGCCTCGCTCCTGCCGCTGTGGGGCCGCAATCTGCGCCGCACGCCGCTCCCGATCTACGGCATGGTCATCGGCCACCTCGGCATTGCCGTAGCGCTGTTCGGCATGGCCAGCGAAGGGGCGTTCTCCACCGAGCGCCTCGCCGCGATGAACCCCGGTGACAGCCAGCAGGTCGGGCCGTTCAAGGTCAGCCTCCAGTCCATCGGGCCCGTGGCCGGGCCGAACTGGACTGCGCTCGATGCGACCGTGTCCGTTAGCTATGCCGGCGGTGCGCCAGTCACGCTTCACCCGCAGGCGCGCACTTTTTCCAACCCGCCCGGCAACCGCACCGAAAGCGCGCTGCTGACGCGCTGGAACGGCCAGCTCTATGCCGTGCTGGGTGAAGAGGGCGAGGATGGGCGCTGGCAGATGCGCTTCTGGTGGAAGCCGTTCGTGCCGATGATCTGGTATGGCGGCGCGCTCGTCGCGCTGGGCGGCCTGCTGGCGCTGCTGGGCCGCGTCGCGCGCGATGTGAAGCGGCTGGTGGCGACGGACAAGATCGCCTTCAGACGCGAAAGGCAGGGCCGATGAGCCAGACGCCAAACCCTTCGCCCGCTGCGAAGAAAGGCCCCGGCCTTGCCGTGTGGCTGCCGCTTGGCTTGTTTGCCGCGTTCCTCGCGCTGGTCGTGGTTGGCCTGTTCTGGCCGGCGGACCGCGAGGTTTCGAGTGCGTTCATCGGCAAGCCGGTGCCTGCATTCGATCTGCCCCCTGCCACTGATGACCGCCCGGGCCTTGCCACGGCGGTTTTCAAGCAGGGCAAGCCGCGCCTGCTGAATGTCTTTGCCAGCTGGTGCGTTCCTTGCGCGGTGGAAGCGCCGCAGCTCGCCGCCTTGGCGCAGCAAGGGGTGGCGATCGAGGGCGTGGCGCTACGGGATCGCAAGGAGGATCTGGCGCGCTTCCTGGCGCAGAACGGCAATCCCTTTGCCAGCATCGGCAAGGACGACCTCAGCCAAGTGCAGATCGCCATCGGCTCTTCCGGTGTGCCCGAAACTTTCGTCGTCGATGGCAAGGGGATCATCCGCTATCAGCATATCGGCGATCTGCGGCCGGAAGACGTGCCGATGATCTTGCGCAAGCTGGCCGAGGCTCAGCAGTGATGCGCGCGCTGCTCCTCAGCCTGCTCACCCTGTTCGCGCTTGCCCAACCGCTTGCCGCGCAAGACCGCCTGCCGCCCGCGCCGCTGGCCTACAAGCAGCTTGCTGATCCGGTACAGGAGCGCAAGGCGCAGGCGCTGATGGAAACGCTGCGCTGCCTCAAGTGCCAGAGCCAGTCGATTTCCGACTCCGATGCGCCGATGGCCGGAGACATGCGCCATCAGGTGCGCACGCGCATCGCCGCCGGAGAGGATCCCGAAGCGATCCGCCAGTGGCTGATCGAGCGCTATGGTGATTACGTGAGCTATACCCCGCAAGTGAAGCCGCTGACCTGGCCGCTTTATGCTGCGCCGCTAGCGTTTCTGGCGCTGGCAGCGGTGCTGCTGCGCGGGCGTTTCCGCAGGGGCAAACGCGCATGACCTGGGTTCTGATCCTGCTGATCGCCGTGCTGGTGTGGGCGGCCATGGTCTTCGTGTTCAAGCTGCCACGGGGCGGATGGGAGATTGGCGGCGCCGCGCTGCTGTTTGGCGTTTCGGGCTATGCGCTGCAGGGCCATCCGAGCCAGCCGGGTGCGCCGCAGGCCCCTGTCGAAAACGCCAAACTTGCCGATCAGACGCTGATCAAGCAGCGGCAGGAAATGGGCAGTGCCTTTGGGCAGGGGCAGTCGTGGCTGATCCTCGCCGATGCGCTCACCCGTCAGGGCCAGTATGGCGCCGCATCTGATGTGCTGCGCAGCGCTATCGCCAAGACGCCGCAGGATGCGAACCTGTGGGTGGCACTCGGCAATGCGCTGGTCGGCCATACGCAGGGCATCATCACCCCGGCTGCACAGTTCGCCTTTCAGAAGGCAGCCGATATCGCACCGGATCATCCCGGCCCGCCGTTCTTCATGGGGCTGGCGCTGGCGCAAACTGGCCGCCTTGCCGAGGCGCGCACGCTGTGGGCGCAGCTTCTGGCGCGCTCGCCCGCGGATGCGCCCTACCGCGCCGATCTGCAGGAACGGGTGGCGCGGATCGAATCGATGATGGCCGAGCAAGCGCAGGTGCAAGGGGCCATTCAGGGCGCGCCGGGCGGAATGCCACCTCCCGCCGAGCCTGCGCAGCAATAGCTTTCAAAACCAATTCATTACAGGCGTACTCAGGAGCCTGAAGCAACCGGTTGCTTGCCATTGCGGGCACTATGGGGCGGTGCTAAAGCGCGCCTCCATCCGGGGCTTGTGTGCTATGCTCGGGGGGTAGGTCCATGGCCCCGGGGGCACATTCACAATGAACGACGCCGTGGTTGACGCTGCACCGGATGCCGGAGCGCAAGGTGCGCCGCGTGTCGCAGCCACTCCCGAGCCGGTCACCCGGCAGGCTGGCGCTCTCAGCCTTGCGGTTGGCGCGATTGGCGTCGTGTTCGGCGATATCGGCACCAGCCCGCTCTATGCGCTGCGCGATACGTTCGCGGGCCATCATCCGCTCCCGCTCGATCAGCTGCACGTCTTTGGCATCATCAGCCTGATGTTCTGGTCGATGATGCTGATCGTGACGCTCAAGTACGTCACCGTGATCATGCGCGCGGACAACCGGGGTTCCGGCGGCAGCCTTGCGCTGCTGGCGCTGATCAACCAGCACACCACTGGGCGGCGCTGGGGCAAGGGCATCGTGCTGCTGGGCGTGCTGGCCACGGCCTTGTTCTACAGCGATTCGATGCTGACTCCTGCGGTTTCGATCATGAGCGCGGTTGAGGGGCTGTCGGTCTACAATCCGGCTCTGCAGGGTTTTGTCGTGCCGCTTGCGGTCCTCATCATCATCAGCCTCTTCATGCTCAAGAGCCGGCATACCGGGGCGACCATCAATGTGGCCTCGCGCCTCGCCGGGCCGATCATGCTGGTCTACTTCGCCACGATCTCGCTGCTCGGGCTGCGTAGCATTGTCGCTGATCCGCAAGTGATCTGGGCGCTTTCGCCGCAATGGGCGCTGGCCATGCTGCAGGTCGATCCGTGGCACGGCTTCATCGCCATGGGCACGGCGGTCCTCGCCGTCACCGGCGCAGAGGCGCTCTATGCCGATATGGGCCAGTTTGGCCGCAGCCCCATCCGCGTTTCGTGGCTCGTATTCGTGCTGCCCGCGCTCGTGCTCAACTATCTAGGGCAGGCGGCGCTGCTGCTGCGTGATCCGGCGGCGATCAACAGTCCGTTCTACCGTCTGGCCCCCAGCGGCTTTGAATGGCCGCTGCTGATCATTGCCACGATGGCGGCGGTGATTGCGGCCAAGGCGGTGATCTCGGGCGCGTTTCTGGTCACCCAGCAGGCGATCCAGCTCGGCTTCATCCCGCGCATGACGATCCGCCACACCTCTGCCAGTGCCGGGCAGATTTACATCCCCACGATCAACTGGGCGCTGATGATCGCGGTGATCCTGCTCGTGCTGGTGTTCGAGCGCTCGCAGAACCTCACCGCCGCTTATGGCATTGCGGTGACCGGGGCGATGCTGATCGACAACGTGCTGCTGGCCGTCGTGCTGTTCAAGCTGTGGCAGTGGAAGCCGCTGTTTGCTGTGCCGCTGCTGGCGCTGTTCTTCGCGATCGACACGATCTACCTCGGTGCCAATCTGGCCAAGATCCCCGATGGCGGCTGGCTGCCATTGCTGCTGGGTCTGGCGATCTTCACGCTACTAACCACTTGGTCGCGCGGGCGCGCGCTGATGCGCCAGCACATGGCCGAAGGTGCGCTGCCGCTGGAGGTGTTCACCCGGTCGGCCCACACCAGCGCCGCGCGCGTGCCGGGCACCGCGGTGTTCATGGCTTCGGCAGCGGCGGGCGTGCCTTCGGCGCTGTTGCACAACATCAAGCACAACAAGGTGCTGCACGAACGTGTTGTGGTGCTCACCGTGCAGATCGCGGATGAACCGATGGTCGATGCGGCTGATCGGGCGGCGGTCAAGGATATGGGGCAGGGGTTCTACCGCCTCGTCCTGCGCTTCGGTTTCATGGAGGAAACCGATGTTCCCGCTGCGCTGAGCGGCGTTTCGGTCTGCGGTGAACCGTTCGACATGATGCGCACCAGCTTCTTCCTTTCGCGCCAGACGCTCATCCCGGCGGATGTGCCCGGCATGGCGCTGTGGCGCGAAATGCTGTTTGCGTGGATGCTGCGCAATGCGGCGGATGCGATGGGCTTCTTCCGCTTGCCGACCAACCGCGTGGTCGAACTCGGCAGCCAGCTCAGGATCTGAGGGGTTTGGGGGGCCTGGCCCAAGCCGGCCGCCCAAACCCCATCATTTGCTGGTTACTTCGGCGATTGCGTCGGTGATGGCGTGGGGGTCGCCATGGCCGTTGGCGTCGGCTTCATGGTTTCCTTGGCCTCTTCGGCGCCCTGCTTGATCCGGTTGGCCAGCTTGTCGGCCGCTTCTTCTGCCCGGTCCATGGCCGCTGCAGCCTTGGCACTGCTTTCGCTGCTGGCATCCTGTGCATCGGTTGCAGCCGCCGAGATGTCTTCGCTGGCGAATGTGGCGGTATCAGCGGCACTGGTCTTGGTCTCTTGCGAGCAAGCAGCAAGCGAAAGCGCGAGAGTGGCGGCAAGAGCCGCGCGTGACAGTTTATGCATGGTTGGGGAGACCTTTTCTGGCGAGGACTTTCGTCCGGAGCGCGCGGTTTCCCTCCCACAAACGCAAACGGCGCGGCGTCCCATCAGGACGCCGCGCCGCTGTGCGCGCTTATGTGCGGGCAATCAACCGAGATTCGCGCTCACCATGCAATAGAGCATCGGCAGCGAGAGCAGCAGGTTGGTGCGGCTGGCGAAGAGCGCGCGCGGGGCAGCAGCGGCCTTCTCTTCAGCGGTCGCCTCAACAATGCCGAGGATCTTCTTCTGGGCGGGCCAGATGATGAACCACACGTTGAACGCCATGATGATGGCGAGCCACATGCCGATCCCGATCAGCTTGTGCGCGCTGACGTCGTCGCTGAAGGTCAGCGCCGTGTGGCCGTAGCCGCTGACAGCGGCAACCACGAGGCCGGTGATCAGCGTGAGCAGCGCGCCGTAGCGGAAGAACAGGAACACCTTGGGCGCAATGTGCCCGGTGATCGCGCCCTTCTGTTCGGCAGGGATCTTGGGCATGGTCGGCACCTGGACGAAGTTCAGGTAATAGAGCAGGCCGATCCACAGGATACCGAAGAACGCGTGCAGCCAGCGGAACACCGAATTGGTATCAACCGGCAGGCTGTCGCTGTTGAAGGCGAGCATCAGCGCGATCGCGGCAGCAAAGCCGACCGCCAGCACGAGATGCAGATTTCCAAAGAACTTTGCCATTTATGTTTCCCCCGAAGAGATGGTTTTTTGATGGCTTTCCGGCCACCCAGCCGGTCCGACGTGGTTCATATGCGGGAAAAGGCCCGCTTGTCATTGTATTTTGGTGCCATACGTTAACCAGACGGCGGGTTCTGCTCTACCGCGTCTTGCGCTTCCTCGCCCAGCCCGTGGCGCATCAGCATGGGGATCTGCGAGAAGGTGAAGAGGAACGAGAGCGCGGTGACGCCCCAGAGCTTGGCCTGTAGCCACGCCTCGAACGACAGCGCCTGGCGCAGCACTTCGTTGAGCCCGGCCAGAAACAGGAAGAACCAGCCCCAGTTGCGCGAAAGCTTGAGCCAGCCTTCATCGGAAAGCCCATCGAAGGCGCTTTGCAGCAGCGTGCGCAGCATGGCTTTGCCGCGGAAAAGCCCGCCAAACAGCACAGCGGCAAACATCAGGTAGATCACGGTGGGCTTGATCTGGATCCACACCGGATCGCCCAGAAACACCGTCAGCGAACCGAAGCCGATGATCAGGATGGTGGAAAGCCACAGCATTGGCGAGACATGACCCAGCCGCCACTTAGAAACGACCAGCGCGGCCACCGTCGCCGCCATGAAGACCATGGTCGATTTGGTGACGGCAATCACCGCGCCAACGCCCGGATCGGTGCCGTCCTTGGGGCTGAACCAGCGATAGGCGAGGAAGAACACGAGCAGCGGTCCATAATCGACCGCGAGGTTGATCCACGACGATTTCGGTTTCGCGCTGGTTCCGGTCTCGTTCACCGCACCACTCCTGCAATCACGCGCGCAACCAGATCGGGATCGAAGGGCCTCAGATCATCGATCTTCTCGCCCACCCCGATGGCATGGATTGGCAGACCATACTGCTCCGCCGCCGCCACCAGCACGCCGCCGCGCGCCGTGCCATCGAGCTTGGTCATGATCAGGCCCGAAACGCCTGCGACTTCCTTGAATATCTCGATCTGCTGCAGCGCGTTCTGGCCATTGGTTGCATCGAGCACGAGCACCACATCATGCGGCGCTTCCGGATTGATCCGCCCCAGCACACGGCGCACCTTGGCGAGCTCGTCCATCAGCTCGCGCTTGTTGTGGAGGCGGCCTGCGGTGTCGACGATCAGCGCATCGATGCCCTTGTCTGTTGCGGCCTTGACCGCATCAAATACAATGGACGCCGGATCGCCGCCTTCTGCGCCCGAGACGATCTCGATGCCCAGCCGATCAGCCCACACGCGCAGCTGGCCGATGGCCGCGGCGCGGAACGTGTCGCCCGCCGCCAGCATCACCGAATAGTCCTGCTCCTGAAACAGGTGCGCCAGCTTGGCGATGGTCGTCGTCTTGCCCGAACCATTGACCCCGATGACGAGGATCACCTGTGGGCGCGGGAACGCCACGATTTCCAGCGGTTTGGCGACGGGTCGCAGGATCGCGGCGATTTCCTCCGCTACCGCTTCGGCCAGCGCGGCTTCGTCCACGCCCTTTTCAAAGCGTGCGCCTGCCAGCTTTGCGCGAATGCGCCCCGCGGCGCGCGGGCCGAGGTCGGACAGGATCAGCGCGTCTTCCAGATCGTCGAGCTGGGCATCGGTGAGGCGCGTGCCGCCTGCCAGCCCGGCAAGGTTCTCGGTCAGGCGTTCGGATGTCTTGCGCAGCCCCCCGAGCAGGCGATCGGTCCAGCCTGAGTCGCCAGAGGTTGCAGGTGTTTCGGGGGTCATTCCAGCAGGCCTTCGTGGATAAGGGTCGGGGTCAGCAATACGATGTCCCCCGGTGCGGTGCCCTGGGGCAGCCGATAGGGAGCGAATTCGGGGGAATGGCCGGTTCCGTCCCGCTCGGCAAGCACTTCGCGTGGGCGTCCGATCAGCCTCTCCAGCCAGCGCGCCCGCGTGGTGGCCACGGCTGCGCGCACTTCGGCGGCCCGCTCGCGCACCAGTGGCGGCGGCACTGCGGGCATCCGCGCAGCCGGGGTGCCGGGGCGGGGGGAATAGGGAAACACATGGCCATGGACGATCCCGCAGTCTGCCACGATGGCGACATTGGCCGCATGCATGGCCGCGTTCTCGGTCGGGAAACCTGCAATCAGGTCTGCGCCGATGGCGATATCGGGCCGCGCGGCGCGGAGCCGCTCGCTCAGCAGCACGGCCTCGGCGCGGGTGTGGCGGCGCTTCATCCGCTTCAGGGTCAGGTCGTGCCCGGCCTGCAGCGAAAGGTGGACATGCGGCATCACCCGCGCCTCGCTGGTGATCAGTTCAAACAGCAGGTCATCGATCTCCACCCCATCGAGCGAGGAAAGCCGGAGGCGGGGGAGCGCCGGGAATGCGCGCAGGATCGCCGCCACCAGATCGCCAAGGCGCGGGGAAGCGGGCAAGTCTGCGCCCCAGCCGGTCACATCCACGCCGGTCAGCACCACTTCGCGCGCGCCAGCTTCGAGATGGCCTTCGATCACGCGCAGCACGGCGGCTATCGGCTGCGACAGGCTGTTCCCGCGGCCTGCGGGAATGATGCAGAACGTGCAGGCATGATCGCAACCCGTCTGCACCGGCACGAAAGCGCGGGTGTGGCGTGTCGGCGTGGACACCGGGGCAGGGCGCGTGCCCCAGGCCGCTGCGTCCAGCTTTGCCGTATTGGCCACCACGCCGTCCACTTCGGCCATGGCCGCAAATGCGTCCGGGTCGATGGTCGCGGCGCAGCCCGTTACCAGCAGCCGCGCATCGGGATGCGCCGCGCGCAGCCGCCGCACCGCGCGGCGCGATTGGCGCACGGCTTCGGCCGTCACGGCGCAGGAATTGACCACGACCGTGGGCCGCTCCGGGCCTGTGATCAGGCCCCGGATCGTCTCGCTCTCGGCCAGATTGAGCCGACAGCCCAGCGTGACCACCGCTTCGTTCACGGCGCGGGTCTCACAGGGGATAATCGTCCGCGTCAAATGTGCCGGAAAAGCTGGTTGCGGCAGGACCGGTCATCAGGATCGTCCCGCCCGGCCCCCATGCAATCTCCAGCGGCCCGCCCGGCAGATCGACGCGCACAGGGCTTGTCACCAGCCGCCGCCGGATCGCCAGCACCGCTGCTGCGCAGGCGCCGGTGCCGCAGGCGCGCGTCAGGCCCACGCCGCGCTCCCACACGCGGAGCCTGATGTGGCTCGGCCCCATGACAGAGGCGACGCCGACATTGACCTTTTCCGGAAACAGCGGATCGGTCTCGATCACCGGTCCGAGCCGCGCGAGATCGACCGCATCGGCATCGGGCACGAAGAACACCACATGTGGATTGCCGACATTGACCGCCGCCGGGCTTTCCAGCGTGTCGTTGCCCATTGGCCAGCCCACCGGCATGGCCAGTGTGTCCATCGCATAGGCCAGCGGCACTTCGTCCCACCCGAATCGCGCTGGCCCCATATCGACGCTAGCGCCGCTGGCTGTGGCCGTGGAGGCGATCACTCCGCCCAGCGTCTCGATCCGCTGCGTCCCGCCCAGCAGCAGGCCCACCGCGCGCGAGGCATTGCCGCAGGCTTCCACTTCGCTGCCATCGGCATTGAAGATGCGCATGCGCACATCGGCGTTTTCAGAGGGTTCGATCACGATGAGCTGGTCGCAGCCGATGCCCGTGCGCCGTTCGGCAAGCGAAGCGGCGCGCGCGGCTGACATCGCCACAGGCGAAGCTCCAGTCTCCGGGCGCGCGTCGATCACGATGAAATCGTTGCCCAGGCCATGCATCTTGCGGAACGCGACAAGCATGGCGCCCGTCTAGAAGCCTGTGCGGCGCTCCGCAATCATTTCAGGGGCAAGGGGCATTTCAGGGGCAAGGGGCATTTCAGTGGCAAGGGGCGCTTCAGGGGTAAGGGACTCAGTCTCGCCCGGCAGCTCCTGCAGCAGCCCTTGCGCGGCAAGATCGCGCCGCACGTCCAGCGCAGAAGCGGGTTTGCCATAAAGATAGCCTTGCCCCTTGAACTGGCCAAACTGGCGCAGTGCGGCCAGCACTTCGGCACTTTCGATGCCTTCTGCCGTGATCGGCAGGGCCATGCCGCGCCCGAGCGAGGAAATCGCCTCAACGATCGAGGCGCTGTCGGTACTGCTTGCCAGCGAGGACACGAAGCTGCGGTCGATCTTGATCCGGTCGAAGGGCAGCGTTCGCAGCTGCGCCAGGCTGGAATAGCCGGTGCCGAAATCATCGAGGCTGATGCGGATGCCCTGATTCTTCAGGCTGGTGATCAGCGCGCGCACCACGCCGATGTTCTCGTGCAGGCAGGTTTCGGTGACTTCGATTTCCAGCCGGGTCGGCGGAAAGCCTGCCGCCAGCAGCAGCTTCAGCAGCCGCTGCGCAAACCACGGATCGCGCAGCTGGATTGGCGAGATGTTGACCGAGAGCGTCAGCTGCGGCGCCCACGCCTTCGCATCTTGCAGCGCCAGCGCGATCAGCGCCTCGGAGAGCTCGGCGATCAGGCCGATCTCTTCGGCCACGGGAATGAACACTTCGGGGCTGACCACCCCGTGCTGCGGCGAAATCCACCGCGCCAGCATCTCGTAACCCGTGATTGCCTCGGTCTCGAGGTCGATCTGCTTTTCGTAGTAGGGCACGAATTCGCCGCGCTGGAGCCCTTCGCGAATGCCTTGTTCCAGCTCGCTGCGCTGGCGCAGTTCCTTTTCCATACTGGGCTCGAACCAGGCAAAGCGGTTCCGCCCGCGTCGCTTGGCCTGATACATGGCAAGGTCCGCACGGTGCAGCAGATCCTGCGCGACATGGGCCGGGCTGTGCACCGCGCTGCGCGATCCCTGCGCAATCCCGATCGAAGCGGTCACTTCGGCGCGCAGCGCGCCGACCGTGATCGGCGCGGCGAGCGCCTCGTTGATGCTCAGGGTCAGCCGTTCGATGGCAACATCGCTGCACGGCGGAAAGGCCACCGCGCAGATGAACTCATCGCCGCCCAGCCGTGCCACCAACGCGCGCGGCGGCAGCAGTGCGGAAAGCCGCCGCGCGGTTTCCACGAGCACGGCATCGCCTGCCTTGTGTCCGAGCAGGTCGTTCGACCGCTTGAACTTGTCGAGATCGATCATCAGCACGGCGACATCGTCGCCCGTCTCGCCCGCACCTTCGACCAGCCGCGCTATCGCCGGCTCCAGGCTGCGACGGTTGAGGCAACCCGTCAGCGCGTCGGTCAGCGCCAGTTGCTTTGCGTTCTCCTCGGCCTTGCGGCGCGCGGCGATTTCGTCCTGCATTTCGGCATAGCGGCGCCAACCGAAGATCAGCAGCGCGATATTGAGGATCAGGGCATTGCCCAGCAGCAGGTCCGGGCTGCCCACACCCGTGATCCAGCTGCGCACGATGTCCGTCAGCACGGTCGGTCCGGTGCCGATAAACAGGAAAATGGCCGCGGCAATAATGCCGAGCGCGACAAGATCGCGTTCGGGCGGCGACGGCGCGGGTTCGCGCCCTGCCGTCTCTCTGCTATCCTGAATTGCCGTCGCCATGAGAGGCTTGCCCGCTTCCTTCCAGTCCGATCCGGATTATTAGCGATACGGCCTGAAGTTTTGGTTAAGATCGCCTTTCCGGCAGGCGCTGCTCGGTCGGCCTTTCTGCGCAAGGCGGCAGAACACTTGCACCCAGGCGGCTCTTGGCGTATGCGCGCCGCGTCGGCGGGCTCTTTCTGGAGTCTGCCGGATTGGTTTATCCCGGTTTCCGTGGATACGTCATACGCTGGTTGGCGAGGTTTCGCCCACCGGCGTTTTTGTCGTTTCGCACGGTGCCGCCGGGAAAAAGGAGCGCTGCTGCGTGTTCGATAGTCTTTCAGACCGGCTTGGAGGCGTCTTCGATCGTCTGCGTGGTCGCGGCGCGCTGCGCGAGGAAGATGTCCTGGCAGCCATGCGCGAAGTGCGCATCGCGCTGCTCGAAGCCGACGTCGCGCTCCCCGTGGTGCGCCGCTTCATCGATACGGTGACCGAGGCAGCGACTGGCCAGCAGGTGCTGAAGTCGGTCACGCCCGGCCAGCAGGTCGTCAAGATCGTCAACGACGCGCTGGTCGAGATGCTCGGCTCCGAAGCCGCCGATCTCGATCTCAATGCCGCGCCGCCCGTTGTCATCATGATGGTCGGCCTGCAGGGTTCGGGCAAGACGACGACGACCGCCAAGATCGGCAAGCTGCTGAAAGAGAAGCAGGGCAAGAAGGTCCTGATGGCCTCGCTCGACGTCAATCGTCCTGCGGCACAGGAACAGCTGGCCGTGCTGGGCGAGCAGGCGGGCGTAGCCACGCTGCCCATCGTCGCCGGGCAGAGCCCCGTCGAGATTGCCCGCCGCGCGCTTCATGCCGCAAAGCTGCAGGCCGTCGACGTGCTGATGCTCGATACTGCGGGCCGCTTGCACGTCGATCAGGCGCTGATGGACGAGATGAAGGCCGTCGCCGAAGTCTCCACGCCGCGCGAAACGCTTCTGGTGGTCGATTCGCTGACTGGTCAGGACGCGGTCAACGTCGCGCAGAACTTCGCCGGAGAGGTTGATCTGACCGGCGTCGTGCTCACCCGCATGGACGGCGATGCACGCGGCGGCGCGGCGCTTTCGATGCGCGCCGTTACCGGCAAGCCGATCAAGTTTGCTGCAACCGGCGAAAAGCTCGATGCGATCGAGGCATTCCATCCCGAGCGCGTCGCCGGGCGCATCCTCGGCATGGGCGATATCGTCTCCATCGTCGAGAAAGCGGCCGCTACGGTCAAGGCCGACGAGGCCGAG
>JBIPOH010000335.1:0-3888 GCA_044379435.1 Novosphingobium sp. | reverse complement strand
TCGGCGCGAGCATCACCGCGTTCGACACCTCGATGCTGGCAAACCGCAATATCGTGCGGCTGGACGAACTGGCAAAGTCGGTTCCCAACCTCGCGCTCGCCCCGTCGACGCACGGCACCCCGGTGTTTACGCTGCGCGGTATCGGCTTCAACTCGGACTCGCTCGGCGTCTATCCCGCGGTCAGCCTTTCGCTCGATCAGGCACCAATGCCCTTCCCGGTCCTTGCCAACCACTCGATGTATGATCTGGAGCGCGTCGAAGTGCTCAAGGGTCCGCAAGGCACCCTGTTCGGCCAGAACTCGACCGGCGGCGCGATCAACTTCGTCGCAGCCAAGCCGACCAAGGACCTGCAGGCCGGCTTCAACCTCGACTATGGCCGGTTCAACGAAGTTCACGGCACGATGTATGTCAGCGGCCCGATCAGCGAGACGGTCGGCATGCGCCTCGCGATCGATGCGATGCACCGCGACGACTGGCAGTACAACTTCACGCGCGATGACACGAACGGCGAGCAAAACTACATCGCCGCACGCCTGATCACCGACTGGCAGGCCTCCGACAACCTCAAGTTCGAGCTGAACCTCAATGGTTCGGTGGACCGTTCGGACCCGCAGGCGCTGCAGATCATCGCTTCGCTGCCTTCGAACCCGGCCGCCCCGACGCCTGAGGAGCTGAGCGCACCGCTCGCTCCGCGCGACCTGCGCGCTGCCAACTGGTCCAACCGCGGCCGCCGCGGCGTGGGCACCCAGTCCGATACGGAATCGGCCCGTCCGCGCGGCAACCGCAAGATCATGCAGGCCTTCCTGCGCGGCGATCTCAACGTGACCGACGACATCACGCTGACCTCGATCACGACCTACAACCACCTCTCGCAGAAGATGTCGTTCGACCTCGACGGTTCGCAGTTCGAACTGGTCGACAACCCGCGCGGCGATGGCACGATCGACGACTTCAACCAGGAACTGCGCATCTCGAACGCATCGGCCCCCGGCCAGCGGTTCCGCTGGACGCTGGGTGCCAACTACAACCACAGCAAGGTCTACGAACTTCAGATCATCACCTACGGTGACAACTCGCTGAGCAACGCCGGCACCAACTTCATCCACGAATCCGACGTGCGGAACCGTGGCCGGATGGACAACATCGCCGCCTTTGCGAACGGCGAATACGACATTACCGACCAGCTCACGTTCAAGGCCGGCATCCGCTACACCAGCTCGAAGAACAAGAACCGCATGTGCGGTTCGGACACGACCGGCGACCAGCAGCTTTCGTCGCTGTTCCGTCTGCTTGGCAACCTGCTCGGCGGCAAGGACATCCCGATCGGTCCGGGTGACTGCATCTCGCTCAACGCGCAGAACCTGCCGGGTGATCCGATCAACATCACGCTCAAGGAAGACAACGTCTCCTGGCGCGCGGGGATCGACTTCAAGCCCAGCTCGACCACGCTGCTCTATGCGAACGTCTCGCGCGGGTACAAGGCAGGCGCCTTCCCGGTGATCACCGGCGCCACGCAGGAAGTGTTCACGCCGGCCAAGCAGGAATCGGTGACCTCGTATGAAGCGGGCGTGAAGACCCGCCTCCTGAACAACGCCGTCTCCTTCGCTGGCGCCGTGTTCTATCAGGATTACCGCGACAAGCAGATCCAGGGCACGGTGAACACCGCGCTGTTCGGCCTGCTGCAGCGCCTCGACAACGTGCCCAAGTCGCACATCTTCGGCGTTGAGGCCGAACTCGTGGTGCGTCCGACGCGCGGCCTCACGCTGTCGGGCTCGGCAAGCTACCTCAAGACCGAGGTGGACGAGTATTCGGGCATCACCGTGTTCGGCGATCAGCGTGACTTTGCGGGCAGCCGCCTGCCCTTCGCACCGACGTGGTCGCTGACCGGCGACATCGACTACCGCGTGCAGACCAGCGCGGGCGGTGAAGTGTTCGCAGGCGTGGGCGTGAACTATCGCACCTATCAAGACGCCTACATCGCGGGCAGCCAGCTGCAGATCCCCAACAACGGGGTGAACCGCTGGATCGACCGCACCGCCTTCCGGATCGACGGCTATGCGCTGGTCGATACGCGCCTGGGCTATACCTTCCCGGGTGAGAAGCTGACGGTCTCGGCCTGGGGCAAGAACGTGTTCAACACCTTCAACGTCCAGAACAAGATCTCGTACAACAACATCATCACCCAGGCGACCGGCATGCCGGCGACCTACGGTGTCTCGTTCCGGGTGCGCTTCAACTAAGCACCTGCTGCAAAGGGGGGAGCAGTGCCAGTGGCGCTGCTCCCTTTTTGCTGTTTATCGTCTCTGTCCCATTATCAGTTCGAAGGGTTCCCATGTCCTCGCAAACCCATCCTGATCCCGTGATCGCCCGCGCCCGCGCGCAGTCGCTTGCCGCCATGCTTGCGCGCGCGGCAGAAAGGCATGGGGAGAAGACCGCGATCATCTGCGGAGACGTGACGTGGAGCTATGCGGATTTCCACCGCGAGATCGAGCGGCTGGCCGCAGGGATCAGGCAGCTGGGCGTAGAGCCGGGCGACCGGATCGCGATCCTCGCGCGCAACAGCCATGCCTTCATCGCACTGCGCTTTGCCATCGCGCGGGCCGACGCGGTGCTGGTGCCGATCAACTTCATGCTCAATGCCGAAGACGTGCGCTATATCCTTGATCATTCGGGCGCGCGGGTACTGTTTCTGGACGAAACGACGCTTGATACCGGGCTCGCCGCGCGCAGCGATGCTGTTGAACACGTGTTCGGAATGGACGGCGAACATGCGCCGCCCCCTGCTGGCCTGCCCGCCTGGACCGAGCTGCTCTCGGACGATCCGCTCCCCCAGCAAGCGCGCGGCGGCGAGGACTTGCTCCAGATCGTCTATACCAGCGGCACGGAATCGCGGCCCAAGGGCGCGATGCTCTCGCACAACGCGGTGCTGTGGGAATACCAGAGCTGCATTATCGATTGCGAATGGACGGCTAGTACGGTCGCGCTCCATGCCATGCCGCTGTTCCACTGCGCACAGCTCGATTGCATGATTGGCCCGGCGCTCCATGTCGGCGCCACGAACATCATCACCGGATCGCCTGCCGCAGACAACGTGCTGCAGCTTCTGGCGCAGCATAAGGCCAACTCGTTCTTCGCGCCGCCCACGGTGTGGATTTCGCTGCTGCGCTCACCGCTGATGGACAGCTGCGATCTCTCCACGCTGGAAAAGGGCTATTACGGCGCATCGATCATGCCGGTCGAAGTGCTGCGCGAAATGAACGCGCGGATTCCGCAGCTGCGCCTGTGGAACCTCTATGGCCAGACCGAGATTGCGCCGGTGGCCACGATCCTGTTTCCAGAAGAGCACGCGGCCCGGCTGGGTTCGGCCGGGCGGCCGACGCTGCATGTCGAAACACGCATCGTCGATGATGCGATGAACCCCGTGGCGCCCGGCGAAGTGGGCGAGATCGTCCACCGTTCACCGCAGCTTCTCAGCGGATACTGGAACGATCCCGTGCGCACGGCAGAAGCCTTCGCGGGCGGATGGTTCCACAGCGGCGATCTGGGCGTGGCGGACGAGGCGGGCTACATCACCGTGGTCGACCGCAAGAAGGACATGATCAAGACCGGCGGCGAAAACGTCGCCTCGCGCGAGGTGGAGGAAGTGCTCTATCAGCACCCGGCCATCAGCGAAGTGGCGGTGATCGGGATGCCGGACCCGAAGTGGATCGAGGCCGTGACCGCCGTGATCGTGCTGCGCGATGGCCATGCGCTCGATGAAGCAGGCGTGCTGGCGCACTGCGTGCAGCACCTTTCGGCCTTCAAGGCGCCCAAGAAAGTGGTGTTTGCGCAAAACCTGCCGCGCAACGCGAGCGGCAAGATCCTCAAGCGCGAACTCAGGCTTTCGCT
>JBIPOH010000379.1:0-3380 GCA_044379435.1 Novosphingobium sp. | reverse complement strand
CGATCAGGAGCAGGGCGAAGAGACGAAGGAAGGCGCGGGTCAGCATCACGAGCGGTTCTGGCGGCTGGCGGCTGAATGCGCAATGACGCTTGGCAGCACCGGGCTGGATGATAAGCTCGCGCCATCAGCGAGGGGGAACGATCATGAAGATGCGCGCGGCGTTTGCGATGGGGCTGCTGCTGGCCACTGCGGGGATCGCCATCGCGGCCCCCGCGAAAGGCCCGGTTTATGACGAGCGGCCAGCTGTCCTCGCGCAGCCGGTCTCCGCGCGCGATTACGAGCGGCGCACGGTCGATATCCCGATGCGCGACGGGGTGAAGCTGCACACCGTCATCATGGTGCCGAAGGGGACGGGAAACGCCGCGCTCAAGCCCGCGATGCTGCTGACGCGCACGCCCTATGGCGCCGAGGAAATGACCAGCCTCAATGGCTCGGCGCTGATGGCCATGGCGCTCGATGGCTATGATAGCGCGCCCGATGTGGTGGCGGCGGGCGGCTATATCCGCGTGGTGCAGGATGTGCGCGGCAAGCACGGCTCCGAAGGCACCTATGTGATGAACCGCCCCTTCGTCGGCACATCCCTGAACCCGACGAAAGTGGACCACGCGACGGACACGTATGACACCATCGACTGGCTGGTGAAGAACGTGCCCGAAAGCAACGGGCGGGTGGGGATCATCGGCATCAGCTATGATGGCTTCACCGCACTGGCCGCGCTGGTGAACCCGCATCCCGCGCTCAAGGCTTCGGTGCCGATGAACCCGATGGTCGATGGCTGGCGCGGGGACGACTGGTTTCACAACGGCGCGTTTCGCCAGATCGGGCTGAGCTACATCTGGGAACAGGTGGCCACGCGCGACAATTCCAGCACCTATGAAATGGCCGAGGCGGATGCCTATACCCATTTCATGAAGCACGGATCGGCAGGGGCTGCGGCCACTGCGCAGGGGCTCGATCAGATCGGCTTCTGGCAGAAGATCAAGGCGCATCAGGCGTGGGACAGCTTCTGGCAGGAACAGGCGATGGACAAAGTGCTGGCCAAGGCCCCGATCACGGTGCCGACGCTGCTGGTTCATTCGCTGTGGGATCAGGAAGATATCTACGGCGCCCCGGCGGTGTGGAGCGCGCTCAAACCGGCGGACAAGGCGGGCAAGCTCTTCCTCTCCATCGGGCCGTGGTATCACGGGCAGGCGATCGAGCGGGCCGATACGCTGGGCGCGCTGAAATGGGATGCGGACACCGGCAAGTGGTGGCGCAAGGCTGTGCTCGCCCCGTTCCTCGCGCACTACCTCTATGACAAGCCGATGGACGTGCCGGTGGTCAGCGCGTTCCAGAGCGGGACCAACCAGTGGCAGCGGCTGGCAGGCTGGCCCGCAGCGCAGGCGGCCAGGAAGCTCTATCTCCTGCCGGGCGAGGGGCTGGGCTTCACCCCTGCCGCCACGGCGGGGACGGTGGACTATGTCTCCGATCCGGCCAAGCCGGTCACTTACTACCCCCGGCCCAACCAGAAGGAAGGCTATGACGGCAACCCCTGGCCGACATGGCTGGTGGGCGATCAGCGCCCGGTTTCAGGGCGGCCCGATGTGCTGAGCTTCACCGGGCCGGTGCTGACCGAGGCCGTAACCATCGCGGGCGCGCCGGTGGTGCACCTCACCGCATCGACCAGCGGGACCGACAGCGACTGGGTGGTGAAGCTGATCGACGTCTACCCCGATTCCGTGCCCGGCGATCAGGCGATGGGCGGATACCAGCTGGCCGTGGGCATGGACATCTTCCGCGGCCGCTTCCGCGAAACGCTGGCCGAGGCGCGGCCTGTGAAGCCGGACACGCCGCTGGAATACGTGTTCGAACTGCCCCACGCCAACCACGTGTTCCAGCCGGGGCACCGGATCATGGTGCAAGTGCAATCGAGCTGGTTTCCGCTCTATGACCGCAACCCGCAGACGTTCGTGCCATCGATCATCGATGCCAAGCCGGGGGATTATGTGAAGGCGGTGCAGAAGGTGAGCGTCGGGGGTGGGGAGGGGAGTTATATTGCGCTGCCGGTGGCGGAGTAGGGGCAACCTATAGCGCGGCAGCCACCGCGCGCAGAGCGGCGATGTTCTCCATCTCGCGGTTGGTCGCCTCGTCCATGCTCGTGCCATAAGCCGGGTTGGCCGAGAGCTTTACGATGGTGACCGCGCGGGCCGGATCGACGTAAACCAGTTGGTTGTAAATGCCGATGGCGCTGAATTCTCCGCTTTCCCCAGCGGGCAGCCACCATTGGTAGCCATAGCCAAGATCGAGCGGATGATCGGCAAGGATCGGCTGGCCGGGCTGAAGATGCGGTGCATCGGCCCTGATCGAGACGGCGACCCACGCTTCGGGCACGATCTGGCGGCCCTGCCAGCGGCCATGATTGCGATAGAGTTCACCCAGCTTGGCGTAATCGCGTGCGGTGAGGTTGAGCCCGGCGAAGGCCATCTCCATGCCGGTGCCATCGATCAGCCAATAGGAATCGTCCTCGAAGCCGAGGGGTTCGACCAGCTTTTCGCGCATGTATTCGGTCAGCGAGCGGCCGGTCGCCCTGACCAGCAATGCGCCGAGCGCCTGCGTATCGCCGCTGTTGTAGCGGCAGATGGTGCCGGGCGCGGATTCGGGGACCATGGTGGCGACAAACGTATCGAGCGACATTGCGCCCGCCATGGTCGCGCCGAGCCGGTGCACATCAGAGGTGGTATCAGTGTAGTCCTCGTTCCAGCGCGCGCCCGAGGACATCTGCAGGACATGGCGGATGCTGGGGCCATCATAGGCGGAACCGGGTTCGACCGTGATATAGGCGCTGATCGGATCGTCGATTGCGCGGATATGCCCTTCGGCGAGGGCAATCCCGACGAGCGCCGAGACGAAGCTCTTGGCGACCGACCATGAAATCCACTGCACATCGGGGCCGCCTGTCAGGCGATAGCGTTCGTGCCGGATCACGCCATGCTGCAGGACCAGTAGCGCACCGGTATCGGTCTGGTCGAGAAACGCAGCGAGGGCGCGTTCTTCGCCAGAAAAGCGGTAGGTTTCAGGCAAGGGGGCAGGGTCGCCGGAGGGCAGCGGGCAGGGCCGGGACGCCGCTGCCATCCGCGAGACCGGCAGGATGTCTTTGAAGCGCGCGAAGTTCTCGTACTGGGGCTGGCCAGTGAAAAGGGCGAGTTCAGTAAGATTCATCATGCGCTTCATGCCTGATTGCCGTGGATGCCAGTTCGTCCCCGAGCATACTTCCCGGGGACCGCAAGGCTATTGCAATCAGGCGCGGACGCAATCGAAAACCAGCCCGCTTGAAGCTTACGTCTTCCCGCGCAGTGTGCGGTGGGGGTTACGGTGGGTGGGGTTACGGTGACAGGGGTTAC
>JBIPOH010000334.1:0-3899 GCA_044379435.1 Novosphingobium sp. | reverse complement strand
CCGCTGCGCAGATCGACAATGGCATCCCGGCGATAACCGATCACGCCGGGCACCGGCCCAATGCGCGAGATGAACACGCCGAGCAGGTTGTTCACCTTGGGGTGCGCATGGAACTCAGCCTGAACCGAAGGCCAGTCCTTCAGGCTGGCGGGCAAGCCGAAGCGGACCGTATCGTTCACCATTGCCGTGCGCGGTTCCTTGCCTTCGGCCGCGCGCTTTTCAGCGGCTTCCTTGGCTTGAAGACGAACCACATCCAAATCTTCGGTCCAATGCGGTGCGGCCTGCAGCCAATTGCCCAGATCGGTCACAACGCCCGGTTTCACCTCGAAGCGAACCGTGCCCATGCACAGGCATGTACCGGCAGCAGGCAGCCCGGCGCCGCCCATGACGTTGCCGTACCAGATATATGTGCCCGGCTTCACGGACTGCATGTAGGTGATCGTCTCGCCCTTCGCGTAGACAAATTGCGGACCAAAACTCACCATGTCGCGCAGTTCCAACGGCTCGACCTGCGTGGTTTCAAGCGTGGGTTCGACTGGCGCGGGCGGCGCGGCCGTTTCGCTGTGCTTGGCGGCGGCCACCAGAACCTGCCACGATGTGTAATTGCTGGCATAGCGGCGCTTGGCCTTCTCGAAGGCCTTCAGCCGGTCATTCTGCCAATCGTTGCGCGTGGCATCATCGGGCACGCGCAGGAACATGCCGAGCTGCCGCGCTGGCCCGCTGACGAGGATGTAGCCCTTGGCCGGATCAAGCTTCTCCTTCCCGGAGAGCACGTTCTTCTCCTCGACCGGATTGGCGCGCACGGCCGGCGAAGCGAGACATGATGCGGCAAGCGCTGCCGAGATCAGGGTGCGCATAAGCCTCACAGCCCCAGCTCCTTGGTTGTCGGGGCTGGCCCGGAAGCCACAAGCGCCTGCAGTGCCAGCGCGTCGTTGCGCCGACCTTCCTTCTTGCGGCCCATGCCTTCCTCGAAATTGAACTCGGTCCACAAATCGCGGCTCAGACCGTAACGCTGGTATGCCTTGAAATGCATGCAGTTGCGTACGTTGCGCCGACGCTGCTCGCGCCGCGCGGAGGAGCCGAAGATCGCATCCATCATCGCACCGGCGATGGCGCCGCCGACACCCGCTGCAAGCACGCTAGAGTTGGCGAGAGCCGCCGCCGTGGCAGCCGACGAATCGTAGTAGATACTGCTTCCGCTGGCGAGTGCATCGCACTCGTGGATATCGGCATAGGCTTCGGCGAAGCTGGTGCTGGCCCGATGGAAGTAGAAGTACTTGTCGAAGTCCTTCTCGATTTCCGGCGTGACGATGAAATCCAGCTTGGGCATCGCCAGCCCTTCGGGTGAAGGAATGGCCGGGTCCGCTGAAGTTTCCGTTGCCGGAGCGCCGGTTACGGGATCAGCTGCTCCGCCCGGTGCAAGCGATAGGGACTGCAAGTCCTGCGCCATAGCCGGCGCGACGACGAGCGAAACGGCCAGAACAGCCGCCAAGGCATGATGACGAAGCACGTTTTCTCCGCACGAACTTATCGCCGACGCAGCAGCACGCCCCGCGCCGCTGCGAAAGATCATTTGGTCCCAATTCGGCCTGAATTTCGCGAACGCGGGCCCTTTAGCCCAGTTTCGCCTTCAGCACCTCGTTGACCAGCTGCGGGTTGCCCTTGCCCTGCATGGCCTTCATCGTCTGGCCGACGAAGAAGCCGAACAGCGTTTCCTTGCCGCCCTTATACTGCGCGACCTTGTCGGCATTGGCGGCCAGCACGGCATCCACCGCGGCTTCAATGGCACCGGTGTCCGAGGTCTGGGTGAGGCCCTCGCGCTCCACGATCACGGCAGGCGCGTCGCCGGTTTCGAGCATCAGTTCGAGCACCTGCTTGGCCGCGCTGCCCGAGATCGTGCCCTTGCCGACAAGCGCGAGCAGCTCGCCGCCCGCTTCGGGGCTGACCGGGCTTTCGAGCAGGCTCTTGCCCAGCTTGTTGAGCGCGCCAAACAGTTCGGAGGTCAGCCAGTTGGCCGCCTGTTTGGCGACCTCGCCCTCAGGCTTGCCCTGCTTGGCCGCGCTTGCGCTGAGCAGCGCCTCGAACCAGCGCGAGGTCTCGACCTCAGCGGTCAGCACGCCCGCGTTGTAGGCCGAAAGCCCCAGCGCGGTTTCATAGCGGTGGCGTTTGGCGTCAGGCAATTCGGGCAGGCTCGCGCGGCATTCCTCAACGAACGCATCGTCGAGTTCGATGGACAGCAAATCCGGGTCGGGGAAGTAGCGGTAATCGTGCGCGTCTTCCTTGCTGCGCATCGAGCGAGTCTCGTTGCGGTCCGGATCATAGAGCCGGGTTTCCTGCACGACCTTGCCGCCATCCTCGATCAGCGCGACCTGACGCTTGGCTTCCTGCTCGACCACAGCCATCACGAAGCGCACCGAATTGACGTTCTTCGTCTCGGTCCGCGTGCCGAACGGTTCACCCGGCTTGCGCACGCTGACGTTCACGTCCGCGCGCATCGAGCCCTGATCCATGTTGCCATCGCAAGAGCCGACATAGCGCAGGATCGTGCGCAGCTTCGCGAGATAAGCCCCTGTTTCGGCAGGCGAGCGCATGTCAGGGCGGCTGACGATTTCCATCAGGGCCACGCCCGAACGGTTCAAATCGACGTACGACATCGTCGGGTGCTGATCGTGCATCAGCTTGCCCGCATCCTGCTCGACATGGATGCGCTCGATCCCGATGGTCTTGGTGCTCTCGGGGTTCTTGTCGTCGAGCTGCACCTCAAGGCTGCCCTCACCCACGATGGGGTGGTAGAGCTGGCTGATCTGGTAACCCTGCGGCAGATCGGCATAGAAGTAGTTCTTGCGGTCAAACCGCGACCACTTGTTGATCTGCGCATTGATCGCAAGACCCGTGCGCACCGCCTGCCGGATGCATTCGCGGTTCGGCACGGGCAGCATGCCCGGCATCGCCGCGTCAACGAGGCTGACCTGCGTGTTGGGCTCCGCGCCGAATGCGGTGGCCGCGCCCGAAAACAGCTTCGACTGCGTGCTGATCTGCGCATGAACTTCAAGGCCGATCACGACCTCCCATTCCCCGGTTGCGCCCTGGATACGATAGCCTGTCATGCTTACCACCACTTCGCCGGACGCGCGGTGAACCCCGCGCGGTTCTCGATTGCCAGACCCGCATCGAGCACGCCCTGTTCATCGAACGGGCGGCCAATCAGCTGGAGGCCCAGTGGCAGACCTTGCCGGTCGAGCCCGGCAGGCACCGACATCGCGGGGAGGCCCGCAAGACTGGCGGGCACAGCGAACACGTCGTTGAGGTACATCGCCAGCGGGTCGCTCACCATCTCGCCGAGGCCGAAGGCGGCGGTCGGCGCGGTGGGAGCGAGGATCACATCGACGGTCTGGAACGCGTCCATGAAGTCGCGGCTGATCAGCGTGCGGACCTTCTGCGCCTGCGTGTAATAGGCATCGTAGAAGCCTGCCGAGAGCACATACGTGCCGATCAGGATACGGCGGCGCACTTCCGCCCCGAACCCGGCGGCGCGGGTGGCGGCATACATGTCCTGCAGGCCCGCGCCCTGCGGCAGATCGCGCAGGCCATAGCGCACGCCGTCATAGCGGGCGAGGTTGGATGAGGCTTCGGCAGGCGCGATGATATAGTACGCCGGAAGTGCATACTTGGTGTGCGCAAGGTTGATGTCGACGATCTCGGCGCCAGCATCTTTCAGCCAGGCGATGCCATCATCCCATGCGCGGGCGACGTCGGCGTCCATGCCGTCCATGCGGTATTCGCGCGGAATGCCGACCTTCTTGCCGCGCAGGTCCGCGTTCAGGTTCGCTTCCCATTCCGGCACCGGCAGATCGAGGCTGGTCGAATCCTTGGGATCGAACCCGGCCATCGCCTCCAGC
>JBIPOH010000333.1:0-3915 GCA_044379435.1 Novosphingobium sp. | reverse complement strand
CGTGCCGGATCCGGTCGATGAAGGCAGAAAAAACATGATTTGAAATCTCCTGGATCAACGTAAAATCACCACGCCCGGCAGAACCACCGCATCATTTCAGCCGATAACATCATTTCAGCCGTTAACAGTGCGCTGAATGACAGAAACAATTTATGCGATAAGAATCATGGACATGAAACGCTCTTCTTCATGCACACCGGAAGTTCGTTGTCAGGAGTATAGACTGATTTGACGGTCTGAAATTGTAAGGACTCGACAGCAGCGCCGCCTTTCAAGATGCCGCGCTTTTGACCGAAATCGCCAAGGTCAAAGCTTTCGCCCCAAGGAAGGCCGCCAGATACTGATGGTCCTCGCGCCGAAGTCAGCGTCTCGGGCCTGCAATCCAACCAGCAGAGGGCGCGGCAAGGCGCGCCTTTTTTGTGCGATGTCAATGCGCAGCATCACTACGCAGCGCATGCCCGTGCGGCAGTGTCATCGCATCAGGACTAAGGGTCTATTTCATTATGCGCAGGCCGGGAGATGCGCGATACCTGTGCAAGATCGGCTGATGGCCCTGCCACTGCGGCAGCCTGATCGGGAGACAGAACATGGCGTATTTCAAGGCAACCACGGCGTTCGACATCAGCACGCTGGATCTGAGTTCGCTCATCACGGATCAGACTGCCAGTGCCTTTTTCGACAACATCAACGACGTGACGGGCGACAGCACCGAACAGGACATCGCCGCCTTCCAATACATCGATGGCGTGACCAAGACGGCCTATTTCGGAGGCGCAGGCTTCCAATTTGCCGGTGATGGCAGCGTACTGGCGGGCACGGTGCGCGCGTTCTCGGTCTATACCGGCCGCATCACCGATTTCAGCAAGCCAGACTTCGTGATCAACCGTCTGGCCGTCAGTGCGCTCGATCTCTTCAACGTCGCCAGCACCGCCAGCACTGCGGACGACTTTGCCCTCCTCGCCAGAGTGCTGAGCGGCAACGACCGGTTCCTGCTCTCGAACTTCAACGACACGATCAACGGCTTTGCCGGCGCAGACGAGATCTTCGGTTTCGGCGGCAAGGATACGCTCGACGGCGGCGCGGGCAACGACGTGATCTCCGGCGGTGACGGCGATGACGTTCTGATCGGCGGCACGGGTAACGACGAGCTCAAGGGCGGCGCGGGGATCGACACGGCAAGCTACAGCAAGGCGGCCACCGCCGTCACGGTCGATCTGCGCATCGCCATCGCGCAGGCCACCGGCGGCGCAGGCAGCGATATCCTCACCGGCATCGAATCGCTGACCGGCTCTGCCTTCAACGACCGGCTTGATGGCAACAAGGCTGGCAACGTCCTGATCGGCGGGGCCGGGCGCGATGTGCTCAATGGTTATGAAGGCGCAGACTGGCTGGCCGGCGGCACCGGGAAGGACACGCTGACGGGCGGTACCGCTGCCGACCGCTTCGTGTTCGACAGTTCACTGGCCGGCTCGGCGGCAATCTTCGATACGATCACCGATTTCAATCGGGCGCAGGGCGATCGCATCGTGCTCGACAAGTCGGTGTTCACCGGACTTTCCGGCGCGGCCAACACCGCGCTGGCAGACACCGCGTTCTTCGCCTCGGCCTCGGCCACCGCCGCGCAGGATGCCAGCGACCGCCTGATCTACAATACCACCACCGGGGCCCTGCTCTATGACCGTGACGGCACTGGCAGCGCCGCCGCCGTGCAGATCGCACTCATCGGCACCACCACGCACCCCGCGATGGTCGCGGCGGATTTCCTGCTGATAGCCTGATCTGGCAATCCTTCGCGAAAGGGGTGCGGCGCGCTGGCACCGTGCCCCTTTGGCTTCCTGCCCCCAGTTCGCCCCCATCGACGCCGAAAGCCCGCTGCGCACCAAAACCGTTTTCCTACCCAGCCCTTCATCGCCTATGGCACGCAAGGGTTGGCGCGCTGCGCTGGCGGGGTAAAGGGCGATGGGATGCGGGTCTTGGGCACAGTCGGGTTTTTGATCGAAGAATGCGATCAAAACCGGCAGACTGATCGAATGCAGTTATTCCCCTGGACAGTGTCAACCGTGTCAACCTGGTCCAGAAACGGGACACGATGACCGCGCGCGCCATCGCTCTCGTCGCAGGTCCGCTCGGCCTGCTCGCCACACTGCTCATCGCCGCGCCCGCCGGGATGCCGCCCACCGCCTGGCACACCGCCGGGCTCGTGTGGTGGATGGCGGTGTGGTGGATGACCGAGGCAATGCCGCTTTCGGCCACCGCCATGCTTCCCTTCATCGTCCTCCCCCTCACCGGGGTGACGGACGCGAACAAGACCGCCTCGGCCTATTATTCGCCGATCATGTTCCTGTTCGTCGGCGGCGCGTTTCTCGCGCTTGCCATCGAGCGCACGGGGCTGCACCGCCGTCTCGCCCTCACCATGCTCGCCCGCGCGGGCACCAGCCCGGTGCGCCTGCTGCTCGCGGTGATGGCCGCAACCGCGTCGATCTCGATGTTCATTTCGAACACCTCCACCGCGCTCATCATGATGCCGATGGCGCTCGCCATCCTCACCTCTGGCGGGGTTGAGGAAGGCGAGACGGACGGCATGGCCGGCGCGCTGCCCATGGGCGTCGCCTTTGCGGCCACCTTGGGCGGCTATGGCACCATCGTCGGCACGCCCACCAATGCCATCGCGGCGGGGCTGCTCGACCGGACGCTCGGCGTGAAGATCAGCTTCCTCGAATGGTCCGCCTTCGGGCTTCCCGTCGTGCTGATCGGCGTGCCGCTCGCTGCCTTCATCATCGCGCGCGTCCACCGCATTGGCCCCGGCTCGTTCGATCCTGCTGCCGCGCGGGGTGCCATCGAGCATTCGGTGCAGTGGACCGTCCCCGAACGCCGCCTCGTACCCTTGTTCCTGCTCACCGTGCTGGCGTGGGTTACGCTTCCCCTCACCGAAAGCCTGTTTCCCAAGGGCGGGCTGACCGACGGCACCATCGCAGCCATCGCCGGGCTCACGCTGTTCGTCCTGCCCGATGGCACGGGGCGCGCCATGCTGACGTGGAAAGAGGCCAACCGCATGCCCTGGGATGTCATCCTGATGTTCGGCGGCGGCCTCAGCCTCGCGATGGGCATGGATGCCTCGGGCCTCAGCGACTGGCTCGGCGCCGCGATGCTCCCGCTGCGCAGCGTGCCGCTCCCCATCGTCGCGCTGGTGCTGGTCGGCTTCGTCATCATCGTCACCGAATTTGCCAGCAATATTGCGGCGGCCAGCGGGATCATGCCGGTCGTCGCCGCGCTGTGCGGCGCGCTGGGGGCCGATCCGATCCTCCTCGCCCTTCCCGCCGCGCTGGCGGCCAGTTGGGGCTTCATGCTGCCTGCGGGCACCGGCCCCAATGCGCTGGCGTGGGGCACCGGCCATATCGCCATGCCGCGCGTGCTGCGCGCAGGGCTGCTGCTCGATCTGGCAGGTGTGCTGCTGATCGTCGGCACGGTCTGGGGCATGGCAGCGTTGCTGCGCCTCGGCGGCGGCTGAACCGGGGCGATGGACGAGCTCGCCACCCTCTCCAAAGGCGCAGGCCGCGTGCTCGCCTCGCCGCTGCGGCTGCTGATTGGCACGCTGGTCTATGTGGCTGTCGTCTTCATCGTCTCCACCATCGGCTATATCGCCAGCGGTTGGCCCCCCGGCGATGCGGCCTACATGGTGCTCCTCACGATCTTCTCGGTCGGCTACGGCGAAGTCCGCCCGATCGACACAAACTTTCTGCGCCTGTGGACCACGGCCACGATCGTGCTCGGCTGCACCGGCATGATCGTGCTCACCTCCGCGCTCGTGCAGGTGTTCACCCTGTTCCAGTTCCGCCAGCTCCTGGGGGCAAACAAGATGCAGACCGAAATCGACCGCCTGAAGGACCACGCCGTGATTTGCGGCATGGGCCGCAT
>JBIPOH010000062.1:0-13361 GCA_044379435.1 Novosphingobium sp. | reverse complement strand
CACCGAAGTGATCGGGATGGAAGGCGATGTGATCGTGACGCAGGAACTGTTCAAGTTCGAGTACCTCGACGAAACCGACGAGGGCAAGATCATCGGCGAGTTCCGCCCCTCGGGCCTGCGCCCCTACACGCTCGAAAAAGCACGGCAGTTCGGCTTCGATCAGGCCTATCTCGAAGCATGCCTCTAACCTAATTGCTTGATCGGTGCGGTCCCTGCCTTATGGCCGGGGCCATGCCGGTCAACCAACGTCCGATCTATGCGCTGGCGTTGCGCCTCATGGCCATGCTGGCGCTGTCGGCCATGCTGCTGCTGGTCAAGCTAACCGGCGAGCGCGGCATACCGCTCACTGAAACGCTGTTCTGGCGCCAGTTTCTTCCCGGCCTTGCGCTGCTGGGCTGGCTTGCTGCGCGCGGCGAACTGGCGCGTCTGCGCACGCGGCGGCTGTGGAGCCATGCCCGCCGCGCGTTCGTGGGCGGCTCGGGCATGTTCTTCACGCTCGGCGTCGTGCAGATCCTGCCGCTGGCCGAAGCGACGGTGCTCGGTTTCACCTCCCCCATTTTCGCGGTGATGCTGGCAGCCGGGCTGCTGGGCGAGAAGGTCGGCGCATGGCGCTGGGCGGCCGTGCTGCTGGGCCTTGCAGGGATCGTCATCATCGCCGGACCAGACCGCGCGCATATCCCTCTGGACGGCCTTGCCACCGGCATCTGCGCGGCCTTCCTTGTGGCCGTGATCTCGATCCAGCTGCGCGATCTGGGGCGCACCGAAGAGCCGGTGAGCGTGGTGTTCTGGTTCTCCGCCTTCTGCACCCCGGTGCTGGCGCTGTTCTTCTTCCGCAACGGGCCGCCGCACCACGATCTGGCAAGCTGGGCCATGCTTGCCGGCATCGGCGTGACGGGCCTTGCCGCGCAACTGCTGATGACCGGCGCGCTGCGCTACGGCACCGTCGCCAGCGTGATCGTGATGGACTATTCGCAGTTTGGCTGGGCCACGCTGTGGGGCTGGCTGGTTTTTGCCCACGTTCCGGGGCCGCAGACCTGGATCGGTGCGCCTGCGATCATCGCTGCCGGGCTCATCATTGCCTGGCGCGAACAGGTGCGCGGCAGCGCCGCCGGACCAAGGCCGCCCGCCGCTTGAGGCACCCTCATACAATCGCCAGCTAGGCGCTGCTCCCTTCCGCGGGCAACCTGCGCCAAGCGGAGAGGGGCAAGAACATGACAACGCAAGCTGCGGACGGGTTCAACTTAGTCGTGGTCGGCAGCGGAGCAGCCGGGCTCGTCGCCGCGATCACGGCATCGCTGCAGGGGCTACGCCCGCTCATCATCGAGAAAGCTGATGTCTGGGGCGGCACCACCGCCACCTCGGGCGGGGTGCTTTGGGTGCCCGGCAATCCGGTCATGGTCGCCGATGGTGATGTGGAAGATCCCGCCAAGGTCCGCCGCTATGTCGAAGGGCTGCTGGGCGACGTAGACGCACGCAATCTCGCCAAGGCTAACGCTTTCCTCGAAACCGCACCGGCCATGGCCCGGATGCTGGCAGGCGAAGGCATCCATTGGATCAGAAGCTGCACCCATCCGGACTACTACCCCCATGTTGACGGCAACGGGATTGGCCGCACGCTCGAATCGGTGGAGTTCGACGGGACCTTACTGGGGGAACGCTTCGCCACGATGCGGGGCGCAGCGCTCGACGTTCCGGCGCTCAGCAGCGACCAGTTCGGCACGGTGGCCCTCGCCAAGTCGCGGCTCGGGCCGCTGGTCGAAACCGCGCTGACGGTCGGGCGGTACAAGCTCAAGCGAATGCTGGGCAAGAAGCCGCTGGGCAATGGCCGTGCGCTGGTTGCCGCGCTGATGCAGATCGTCATGGCGCGCGGCATCGAACTGCGCCTCGGCACTGCAATGATCGAACTGGTCACCGATCACGGCGCCGTGACCGGCGTTGTCGTCGAGCGCGGCGGGCAGCGGGAAACACTCCCAGCGCCTGCCGGGGTCGTGCTCACAGCGGGCGGTTTCTCGCGCAATTCCGCCTTGCGCAAGCAATTGCAGGGGCGCGATCAGGTCTGGCCCAACGCGATCCCCGAAGACATGGGCGATGCGCTGGCCGCCGGTCTCGCGGTCGGCGCGGATCACGAGCGGACGGATGACAGCTGGTGGATGCCCTCGATCCAGATCGATGACAGCGCCAACGCCCTTGCGCTGGGCCTGCGGGCGCTACCAGGCAGCATTGTCGTGAACGCCGAAGGGCAGCGCTACATGAACGAGGCTGCCTCCTACATGACCACAGGACGGGTCATGTTCGAACATGGCGCTGCCACCAGCCAGCACTGGCTGATCATGGACGGCAAGTTCCTTAACAAATACGTTTTTGCCGAGCTTTCGCAGGCCCGCATCCGCGCCAAGATGCTGAAAAACGGAACCCTGCACCAGGCTCCCACCATCGCCGCCCTCGCCCAGCAATGCGGCCTTCCGCCCGCTGCGCTGGATGCCACTGTCGCGCGCTTCAATGCCTTCGCCAAGGCTGGCCGCGACGAGGACTTCGCGCGCGGTGATACCGCCTACGATCGCCACTGGGCCGATCCGGCGCACAAACCGAACGCCAGCCTCGGCTCCATCGAGAACGGCCCGTTCTGGGCAGCGCTCATCCGCCCGGGCGATCTCGGCACCAATGGCGGGCTCAAGACCGACGAACACGCGCGCGTGCTGGATGCCGCAGACAAGCCCATCACCGGGCTCTATGCGGCAGGCAATTCGGCCAGCTCACCCTTCGGACGGACGTATCCCGGCGCGGGCGCGACCATCGCGGCGGCGGCCACGTTCGGGCACCTCGCCGCGCTTCATGCCGCCAAGCGCTACAGCAACAGCTAGTTCACCTGCCGGTCCATACCCGCCCAATAGGGCTCGCGCAGTTCGCGGCGCAGGATCTTGCCCGAAGGATTGCGCGGCAGCGCCGGGATCACGTCGACCGACTTGGGCACCTTGAACCCGGCGATCCGCTCGCGTGCCCACGCAATCACGCTGGCCTCGTCCACCTCGCAGCCATCGCGCGGGACGACGCAGGCCTTCACCGCCTCGCCCCAGCGCGCATCCGGCACGCCGATCACGGCGACTTCGGCCACCTGCGGATGGCCATAAATCGCGCTTTCGACTTCGGCGGGATAGACGTTCTCGCCGCCCGAGATGATCATGTCCTTGATGCGGTCCTGGATGAAGATGTAGCCATCCTCGTCCATGTAGGCGGCATCGCCGGTGCAGATCCAGCCATCGGGGGTGAGCGTCTTCGCAGTCGCTTCGGGCAGCTGCCAGTAGTGCAGCATGTTGGCGGGCGAGTGGATCTGGATTTCCCCGACTGTGCGCCGGGGCACTTCGTTGCCTTCGGGATCGACAATGCGGATTGTTGTCCCCGGCACCGCCTTGCCCGCCGAGCGCATCCGCTCGTTCCCGGCCAGATCGTGATCCGACGGCGGCAGGATCGCGATGGTCCCGGTCGTCTCGGTCATGCCGTACATCTGCATGAATTCGGCGTTGGGGATGGTGGTAACCGCCTGGCGCAGCAATTCCAGCGGGATGGGAGCGGCGCCATAGAGAACATAGCGCAGCTTCGAGAAATCGGTCGTCTGGGCCAGCGGATGCTGGATCAGCATCTGCAGCGCGGCTGGAACGATGAAGAAGCGGGTGATCCCCTGCCCGATCGCGGTCAGCGCGCCCTCGGCAGTAAACTCGGCTTGCACGATGGCGCGCGCGCCGCCGCAGAAGGCCATCGTGCCAAGACCCGTGCCGCCGATGTGCGCACAGGGCATGCACACCAGAATGGCATCGTCATCGTACCATTCGGCCCATGGCAGCCCGGCTTCCAGCGCAGGGCCGCGCAGGCCCATGAAATTGCGCTGGCACAGCACCGCCCCCTTGGGCTTGCCGGTGGTGCCTGAGGTATAGAGCTGCAGGAACGCCGCCTCGGGCTCTGCCGCCACGATGGGATCGGCAGGCGCATTCGGGATCGCGGCCCGCGCCTTGCCTTCTTCGATCACTTGCGGCCCGAGCGGCGCAGCGGCGGCGAGTTCGTGGGCTACAGCCTCGAATCCCTCACCCGCAAACACCAGCTTGGCCCCCGTGTCCTCAAGGATGTAGGCCATTTCCGCAGGGGCAAGCCGCCAGCCAATCGGCACCATGACAACACCGATCCGCCCGCAGGTCAGCAGCATCTGGAAGTAGAGGTCGCAGTTCTTGCCGATCCACGCGATGCGGTCGCCCTTGGCCACGCCGTGTGCGGCAAGGAATGCGGCATACTGGCGCGAGAACACTTCGAGCTGAGCGAAGGTCGTCTTGCGGCCGTCCTGCTCGTGTGAGACGGCATCGGGCTTGTGCTCCGCCCAGTGCCGGAAGAACGCATCGAATGTCTCGAAACCTGCCGTCTCGCGCATATGGTCATCCTCTTCGTGGTGCCGCTGGTTTTGGGCCGGCCTGCTCACCGCACATTCACCTGCACCATGGCAGGAACACGTGGAATGCGGCTGGCCCCGCGACTTAACCATCCGATTAAAGGGACAAGACCCATGGTACGCAAGGTGATTTTTTCGGTTGCGCTTACAGGCCTGATGCTGGGGATGACGGCGTGCAAGACAGTGAAGGGCCTTGGCGGCGATATTCAGTCCGTCGGACAGGCAGGATCAGACGCCATCAACGGGCGCAAATAGCGATCAGACGTTGCTGAGGCCTTCGGGACGCTCGCCAAACAGCCGGGCGTAGGCCTCCATCGCGTACTTGTCGGTCATTCCGGCCATGAAGTCAGCGATGTGGCGGCTGCGCGCCGGTTCGCTGGTGGGCAGGCTCTCGCGCCAGCTTTCGGGCAGGTGTTCGGGCGCGCTGCGATAGGCGGCGAATAGCCGGGCGATCACGGCGCGGGCGCGGTTGGCGGTCTCCACCTGTTCGGGATGGAGATAGAGCGTCTCGTACATGAAGGCCTTCAGCGTACGCTCTTCCGCCGCCATTGCCGGTGAGAACCCGGCGAGTGTCTTCCCGGCTCGGCGCACATCATCGGCGGTGGCCGCGCCGCTGTCCTTAAGCCGCCGCTGCGTTTCACCGATCACATCGTTGACCATGCGGCCGATCTGCCCGCGCACCAGTTCGCGCAGCAAGCGGTCGCGCGGCGCGCCGGGAAATCGCGTCTCGATATCGCGCCACTGCGCTTCGAGCGACGGCAGGCCGAGCAGGGTGTCGAGCGTCAGGAACCCGGCCCGCAGGCCGTCGTCGATATCGTGGTTGTCGTAGGCGATATCGTCGGAGATCGCGGCAACTTGCGCCTCCAGCGATGCGTGCTGCGCAAGGTCCAGCGGGAACGCGGCATCGAGCTGCGCCAGCGCCCAGGTCGGCGCGTAGACCGGCCCGTTGTGCTTTGCGAGGCCTTCGAGCAGTTCCCACGTGAGATTGAGCCCATCGTGGCGGGGATAGGGGCTTTCCAGCCGCATCAGGACGCGCAGCGTATTCGCGTTGTGATCGAAGCCGCCACAGGTCGCCATCGCCTCCTCAAGCGCATCCTCTCCGGCGTGGCCGAAGGGCGGATGGCCGATATCGTGTGCAAGGCAGAGCGCTTCGGTGAGGTCTTCATCCAGCCCCAGCGCGCGGGCGATGACGCGGCCGATCTGCGCAACTTCGAGGCTGTGTGTCAGCCGCACGCGGTAGTGATCGCCGTCGGGTGCGATGAACACCTGCGTCTTGTGCCGCAGGCGACGAAACGCGATTGAGTGGATGATGCGGTCGCGGTCGCGCTGGAACGGGCTGCGGGGGCCGCGCGCGGTTTCCCCGGCCAAAGTGAACTCGCGCCCGCGTGACTGCGCGGGATCACAGGCATGTGGCGCGCGGGGCATCACGATGTAAACTGCCTGCTGGATGATAAGCGCATGACGCGCCCTAACCCGGCTTCCTCTCGGGCGCCAGCCCGCTGGCGCACAGCAGCGCCGATGCCACCGTGACTTCGATCAACTGGCGATCACCCACGCGGCGCACCGTCATCACATAGTCCGCGATGGAGCGCTTGGGGCTTTGCAGTGCCTGCAACTTGCGCAGCTGGCCCAGCGTCAGCCGGTCAGTCATGCGCTCCGCCATGCAGGCGGCATTGGGCTGGGAAAGGCCGGCGTCCATCAGCGCCGAACGCACCCGGCCTTCCGCCAGTTTGGCCGGGGTGCAGCCTGCCAGCACTATAGCTGGCAAGACTGCGATTCCCGGCCAGCACCGCATTAGTGTGCGAGCGCCTTGTTGATGTCCTCGACCATCTTCTTGGCGTCGGCGAGGAGCATCATGGTCTGGTCCATGTAGAACACATCGTTGTCGACACCGGCATAGCCGACACCGCCCATCGAGCGCTTGATGAACATGACCGTCTTGGCCTTGTCGACGTCGAACACGGGCATGCCGTAGATCGGCGAGGACTTGTCGGTCTTCGCCGCCGGATTGACCACGTCGTTGGCGCCAATGATGAACGCGACGTCGGCCTGCGCGAACTCGCCGTTGATGTCTTCGAGTTCGAAGACTTCATCGTAGGGCACGTTCGCTTCGGCGAGCAGCACGTTCATGTGGCCGGGCATGCGTCCCGCAACCGGGTGGATGGCGTACTTGACGTTGACGCCGGACTTCTTGAGCAGATCACCCATCTCGCGCAGCACGTGCTGGGCCTGCGCCACCGCCATGCCGTAGCCCGGGATGATGATGACGTTTTCGGCTTCCTTCATCAGATAGGCCGCGTCTTCCGCCGCACCGCGCTTCCACGGACGCTGCACCTTGGCGGCGCCGCCAGCGGCGGCTTCCGGTGCTGCGCCGAAGCCGCCCGCGATCACCGAGATGAAGCTGCGGTTCATCGCCTTGCACATGATGTACGAAAGGATCGCGCCCGACGATCCCACGAGCGCGCCGGTGATGATCATCGCGGTGTTGTGAAGCGTGAAGCCCATCGCCGCAGCTGCCCAGCCCGAGTACGAGTTGAGCATCGAGACGACGACCGGCATGTCCGCGCCGCCGATCGGGATGATCAGCAGGAAGCCGATCAGGAACGAGAGCGCGGTGATCGTGGCGAGCACCCACGGGCTTTGGTCTACGGTGAAATAGGCGGTCAGACCGAGAATTGCGACCAGCGTGCCGAGGTTGATGACATGGCGGCCCGGCAGCATGATCGGCGCGCCGCTCATGTTGCCATTGAGCTTCAGGAACGCGATGACCGAGCCCGAGAAAGTGATCGCACCGATAGCGATGCCAAGACCCATCTCGATGCGGCTTTGCGCCTCGATGATCCCGTCAGGGCCTGAGATCCCGAACGCATAAGGATTGAGATAAGCCGCAAGGCCCACGAGCACAGCGGCGAGGCCGACGAGGCTGTGGAACGCCGCAACGAGCTGCGGCATGTCGGTCATCTTGATCTTGCGCGCCGTGACGAAGCCGAGGCCGCCGCCGATGGCAATGGCGCCCGCGATTTCAGGCAGGCTGGCAAGTCCGTGCGTGGCGAGCGTGGTGACCATCGCGATGGTCATGCCGATCATGCCATAGCGGTTGCCTGCACGCGAAGTTGCCGGGCTTGAAAGCCCGCGCAGCGCCATGATGAACAGGACGCCTGCGGCGAGATAGGCGAGGCCTACCCAGGAGGGAGGAGCGACGTGTTCCATCACTTCTTCTCCTTCTTCTTGTACATCGCCAGCATGCGTTCCGTCACCGCGAAGCCGCCGAAGATGTTGACCGAAGCCAGCACCACCGCGAGCAGCCCCAGCCACTTCGAAATGGCCGAACCTTCAGCTGCCCCTGCAACCAGCGCACCGACGACGATGACCGACGAAATTGCGTTGGTGACCGCCATCAGCGGCGTATGAAGCGCCGGAGTGACCGACCAAACCACGTAATAGCCCACGAAGCAGGCCATCACGAACACACTCAGAATTGAAATGAAGTCCATGTCAGCCCCCCTCAGCCGAGCAGTCGTTCGTTGACGACCTTGCCGCCCTGCGTCAGCCGCACGGCGTTGCCGATTTCCTCGTCGAGCACGGGCTTACCCTGCTCCTTGTCCCAGAAGGCCGAGAGAAAATTGAACAGATTACGCGAAAACAGCGCCGAAGCGTCTGCCGCCAGATGTGTGGCCGTGTTGGAATAGCCGATGATCTTCACGCCGTGCTTTTCGACGACCTGATCGGCGACCGAACCTTCGACGTTACCGCCTGCCGAAACCGCAAGGTCGAAAATCACCGAGCCGGGCTTCATCGTGGCGATCTGGGCATCGGTGATCAGGCGCGGTGCCGGGCGACCCGGGATCAGCGCGGTGGTGATCACGATGTCCTGCTTGGCGATGTGGCTGGAAACCAGTTCGGCCTGCGCCGCCTGATATTCCGGGCTCATCTCGGTGGCATAACCGCCCGCGCCTTCGCCCTCGATCCCCGCGACGTTCTCGACGAAGATCGGCTTGGCGCCGAGCGACTGAATCTGCTCCTTGGTGGCCGAGCGCACGTCCGTCGCCGAAACCTGCCCGCCGAGGCGGCGCGCGGTGGCGATGGCCTGAAGGCCTGCAACGCCGACGCCCATGACGAAGACCTTGGCCGCCGAAACGGTGCCTGCCGCCGTCATCATCATCGGGAAGGCGCGGCCATAAAGGTCCGCCGCCACGATCACAGCCTTGTAGCCCGCAAGGTTCGATTGCGAGGAGAGGATGTCCATCGACTGCGCGCGGGTAATGCGCGGCATGAACTCCATCGCCAGCGCCTCAAGCCCGGCAGCGGCATAGGCATCGACCCGGGCACGCTGGCCAAACGGATCGAGCGAGGCAACGACCCACGCGCCGGGCTTGGCACCTGCCAGCAGCTCCGGCTCCGGCCCCTGGATGCCCAGTACGATATCCGCCCCCGCAGCAGCGCCGCTGGCCACGATCTCGGCCCCGACAGCCTGATAGGCCTCGTCGCTGATCGAAGCGGTCATGCCCGCCCCTGCTTCCACGCGAACGGCCGCGCCGAGACCGATGAACTTCTTCACCGTCTCGGGCGTCGCCGACACCCGGTGCTCTCCGCTGGCCCGCTCACGCAGGACCGCGATCGTTGTGGTCGCCCCCATCCGCGGATCAGGCGATCAGGTACATGACGAAGGCCACGATCACGACGATCACCGGCGTGGAGATCTTGATCATGCTGACGAAGCCCTCATACGTGGCCGTCGCTGCCTTCATGTTGTTGTTCCCGGCATTGTTGCTGGCGCCCATGGCAAACCCTTCCTCATTGCGGTTTAAACGACCGATTGACCGCATCCTCTAGCGGCGGCGTCCCCTCGGCTCAAGCGGAACCGGCGGTTTTGCGCTTAATCTGGTCTTTACCCAAATGGGCTAGACCCCGGCACTATGCAAAAGGACCGGGGAAGCCATGCCAGAGCCAACTGATAGGCTGCTGATGCTGATCGACGATGAACCGGCGCAGTGCCGCCTCATCTCGGCGCTGGCCGCGCGTGAGGGTTGGCGCACGATCATCGCCCGCGATTCCGAAACTGCCATCGCGATGCTCGGCACGCGCCAGGGCATGCAGCTCGATGCAATCATTCTGGATCAATGGGTTCCCGGTGAAGAAGCCTGCACCCTGATCGCCGAACTCAAGGCCCGCCGACCGGCGCTGCCGATCCTGATGATCACCACCAGCGCCTCGCCGCTGCTCGCTGTCGAGGCGATGCGCGCAGGCGCGACGGACTATCTCATCAAGCCGGTTGCGCCCGATCGGCTGCTCCAGGCACTGCGCACCGCGACCCGGCGCGAAGACTCGGCCGAGGAGCTGCAGCCGCTCACGGAAAAGTTTTCCGGCACGCTCGATTTCGATTCGATGATCGGCGCAGCCCCCGGCTTTCGTGCCGCACTGGCCGTGGCGGCCAAGGCCGCGCGCACGCAGAACAGCGTCCTGATCGAAGGCGAAAGCGGCACCGGCAAGGAAATGCTGGTGCGCGCGATGCATGCTGCCAGCCCGCGCGCCAAGGCGCCGCTGCGCATCGTCAATGCCGGCGGTATCCCGGCCAACCAGATCGAATCGGTGCTGTTCGGCCATGAAAAGGGCGCCTTCCCCGGCGCGTTCGAGCGGCATGTCGGCGCGCTGCAGCATGCAGACGGCGGCACGCTGGTTATCGACGAGATCGACCGGCTGTGCCTACCTGCACAGGCCCGGCTCGCCCAGTTTCTCCAGCGCGGCGATATCCAGCCCATCGGCGCGCGCCACAGCTTTCGGCTCGATGTGCGCATCATCGTGTGCAGCAATACGGCGCTCGGCGACCTCATCGAGATCGAGTTGTTCGATCCGGCGCTGCTCGAAGCGCTCAGCGGTGCACATGTGCATTTGCCTTCGCTGCGCGAGCGCGCGGGCGATATTCCGGCGCTTGCCCGCCATTTCCTCACCCGCATCGGCGAGCAGCCGGGCCTGCGCCCGCTGGGCATCACCGATGGCGCCCTGGCGCTGCTTGGGGCCTATGATTGGCCGGGCAACGTGCGCCAGCTTCAGGCAACGCTGTTCCGCGCCGCAGTATTCTGCGACGGCGAGGCGCTGACTGCGCAGGATTTCCCCAACCTCTCCAGCCTGATCGGCGAGGCCCCGCGCTCCGCACCGGCGCAGAGCGAAGGCGCAGGCGTGATGCTCTATTCGCCAGACGGCAATCTGCGTCCGCTCGAAGAGATCGAGGCCGATGTCATCCGCCTGGCCATCGGCCACTACCGCGGCCGTATGACCGAAGTGGCGCGCAGGCTCGGGATCGGGCGTTCGACGCTCTATCGCAAGCTGTCCGAACTCGGGATCGACAGCGTGGCGTGAGCCACAAGGGCGGCCTGCGCACTCGATAATGCCCCTCTCGATATTGCACCTCTAGATTCTGGCCCTCTCGATTCTGGCAGCGTTGCTCCGCCGCGCTGGGCTGTTAAGTCTCCCCTGAAAGGCACCCGCAAGGGGTGCCCGCGAGGAGAGCACACCTTGGCCGCGCAGAAACTGCTCGAAGGCATTCGCATTGTTGATCTGACCAGCGTCGTGTTCGGCCCTTACGCGACCGAAACGCTGGCCGATCTGGGCGCCGATGTGATCAAGATCGAGGTGCCAGCGGGCGACATCTTTCGCCATGCCGGAAAAGTCGCCGCTACCCCCGGAATGGGGCCGTGCACGCTCAATCTCAACAAAGGCAAGCGCAGCCTCGCGCTCGATCTCAAGTCGCCAGAAGGCAAGGCTGCGCTCACCGCGCAGCTCGCTGAAGCGGACGTGTTCATACACAACGTGCGCGGCAAACCGATCGAGCGGCTCGGCTTTGGCTATGAGGCGGTCAAGGCAATCAAGCCCGACATTATTTATGTGCACTGCACCGGCTTCGGCTCGGGCGGGCCATATGGCGACCTGCAGGCCTACGACGATGTGATTCAGGCGGCGACCGGCACGGCCAACCTGCTTTCGCGCGTCGATGGAAATCCCGTGCCGCGCTTCCTGCCTTCGCTGATCGCCGACAAGGTTTCAGGATTGCACGGCGCCTATGCCGTCATGGCCGCAATCATCCACAAGCTGCGCTTTGGCGAGGGGCAGTTTGTCGAAGTGCCGATGTTCGAGAGCTTCACACACTTCATGATGCAGGAGCATCTCTATGGGCTGACGCTGGTGCCGCCAAAGGAACCTGCAGGCTATCCCCGCCAGCTTGATCCGTTCCGCCAGCCCTTCCCCGCCAAGGACGGCTATGTGGTGATTGTGCCCTATACGCCCGATGCCATCGACACCGTTATCGAACTGCTCGAAGCGCCGGAACTGGCCGCAGACCCGCGCTTCATCGATTACCCATCGCGGATGCGCAACATCAGCGAATTCTATGAGGAGATGGCCAAGCGCACGCCAAAGCTGACGATGGCGGAATGGGCCGCAAAAATGGCCGAGCACCAGATCCCCTGCATGCCGGTACGTGATCTTGAGGACATTACGGAAGACCCGCACCTCAAGGCGGTAGATTTCTTTCAGCAGCGCACCCACCCGACCGAGGGCGAATACCTCAAGATGAGGAGCCCAGTGAGCTTCTCCGTCGGCAGTTTTGAAGTCGAGCCTGCGCCCCGCATCGGCGAGCACAACGCGGCGCTGGGCGCCCCGCCGCTGGCCGTTAAGCGCCGAGCTGGCTGAAGTCCGTCAGCGCCGCATCGCGCAGGCCTCGCCAGACGCGCAAGGCTTGCACCGTTTCGGCGACATCGTGGACGCGCACCATCTGCGCGCCTGCCTCGAAACCTCTGGCGGCGAGCAGCAGCGAGCCGCCAAGGCGCTGGTGGGCTGGCGCCTCGCCCGATAGCGCGCCGATCATGCGCTTGCGGCTCGCGCCCAGCAGCAGCGGCTGGCCCAGCGCATGGAACAGCGGCAGCGCGTTGATCAGCGCAAGGTTCTCCGCCAGCGATTTTCCAAAACCGATGCCTGGGTCGAGCAGGATCTTCTCGCGCGCGATGCCGCCTGCCAGTGCTGCATCGCGCCGCTCGCGCAAGGCATCGAACACATCGAGCACGACATCGGCATAATGGCCATCGGCGTGCAGGTCCTTTTCGCTGCCCGGCGAATGCATGAGGATGACGGGCGCGCCGGTGGCTGCCACGACTTCGATCGAGCGCGGATCGTGGCGCAGCGCGGAGACGTCGTTGACGATTTGCGCACCCGCCGCCAGTGCCTCGGCCAGCACGGTGGAGCGGCGGCTGTCGATGGAAATGGCCGCGCCGCCTGAGGCAAGCCGGGCAATGACCGGGACGACGCGCTTGACCTCGTCGCCTTCCCACACCGCAGGTGCGCCGGGACGGGTGGATTCCCCGCCCACGTCGATGATCGCCGCGCCTGCTTCCAGCATCGCAGCGGCATGCTCCAGCGCGGCTTCGGGCTTGTCAAGGAACTTGCCGCCATCGGAAAAGCTGTCGGGCGTGACGTTGAGGATGCCCAAGACTTGGGGCTGATCGAGCCGCACCGTGCGCGCGCCGCAGGCCAGCGGGCCATGCTGTGCCTTGAGATTGGCCCACTGCAGATGGGCTTCGGCGGCAAGCGTGTCCGGAAGACCACCCAGCACAGCGCCCGCTTCGTCTGCTGCAAAGCGGCGGCGCGAGACGACCTTAGCCCCCTCCCGCACGATCAGGGCGAAGCGGGAGGCATAGACGAGACCGCCGGCGAGGCGGATCGCCCCGCCTTCCTCGCTCTGCGGGCTTTCGGCAAGGCCGATGGGGCGGATGTAGAGCTTCTGCATGGTTCAGCGCTGCGTAGCCCGCCGGATCGCGCGCATCAGCATCGCGCGCGTCCACTTCGCGTGGGCGCGCAGCACCAGCGCATCCGGCATCAGACCCAGCAGCGGCAGCACGTCAGTCTTCCACCGCGAGGAGATAGAGTTGGCGCAGCGCAT
>JBIPOH010000332.1:0-3928 GCA_044379435.1 Novosphingobium sp. | reverse complement strand
ATGCTCGAGTTCGGCGCGCGTCTCGTCTTCAAGCTGCACGCCGTCCAACCGCAATTGAAGCCGCGCAAGCGGCGTGCGCAGATCGTGCCCGATCGCCAGCATGGACTGGGTCCGCTCGGCCTGCTGGCGCTGAATGCGGCGCTGCATGTTGTTGAAGGCGCGGATGAGCCGCCGCACTTCGTCCGGTCCGCGTTCCTGCAGGCTGCCAAGATTGGGCGATTCGATATGCCGCAAGGCCCGCACCAGCGTCTGCAGCGACCGCGTGGTTGCGCGGAACATCAGCCATGCCAGCGTGCCCAGCAGCAGCGTGGGCAGCAGCATGGGCAGGATCTGCCACACCGAAAGCTGCACCTGCACATCGCTGGCATATGTCCGAAAGCCTAGCGCCGTGCCATCCGCAAGCGCTAGCGTGCCCGAAACATCGCGGTCGCCCCGCTGGTGCCGCAGCGCAAGGCCTTTGCTCTCACGCGCCAATTCCGGCGCGGCTGCAAGAATGCGCCCGGCGAGTGCAGGATCAGACGGCGCAGGATTGGCGCGCGCGCCCTGTCCCAGCCGATCTTGTACCAGCCGATCTTGTGCCAGCCGATCATGCGTCGCGGCGGGCTGAGGCAGCCATTCCAGCGTGAACCGGGGCGAGGACAGGGCGCGGGCGGTCTCGTTCCGGCGTTCCGGCGCTTCACGCACGACGGCGCGTGCGGCCATGACGAGCCCATCGCCGATCCGCGCGGCATCATCGCGCCGCACCGACGAGGTCGTCGCCGAATCGAACAGGAAGGTGTTGGCGAGGAAATCGACGGCGGCGACAAGCAGCAGGATCCCCAGCAGCCGTTCGGTCAAGCCAAGGCGGCGAAACCAGGGTCGAGATTTCGGGCGACTCTGGCGTTTCAACCGCGCCTCACTTCCGCCTTGAACATGTAACCCACGCCGCGCACCGTGACGATCGGCGGTTCGCCGCCGCCTGCCGAAAGCTTGCGCCGTAGCCGGCTGACCAGCACGTCGATACTGCGGTCAGAGCTATCGCCGAGCCGGGTGCGCGAAAGTTCGATCAGCCGTTCGCGGCCCAGCACGCGCTGGCGGTGCCCGACAAAGGTGGCAAGCAGATCGAATTCGGCACCGGTCAGATCGACCATGGCGCCGCTGGGCGAGCGCAGTTCACGGCGCGAAAGCGACAGTGTCCAGCCATCAAAGTGGACTTCGCTCGTGCGTTCGTCGCTGCGGCTGCCGCCCTGGGCCGTGCCATCGCCGCCGCCGCGCCGCAGCACAGCGCCGATCCTCGCGATCAGTTCGCGCGCACTATAGGGCTTGGCGAGGTAATCGTCGGCGCCGAGTTCGAGGCCGAGCACTCTGTCTTCCTCGCTGCCGCGTGCGGAGGCGAAGATGATCGGCACATCGCTCTGGCGGCGGAGCTTGCGGAACAGTTCGATGCCGCTCGCTCCCGGCAGCATGATATCGAGCACGACGAGCTCGGCGGGCTCTGCTTCGAGCATTACCCACATTTCGGCGCCAGTAGCTGCGGTGCGCACGGCATAGCCGTTTTCCCGCAAAGCGCGCGCGGTGAGCATGCGTAGCGACACATCGTCTTCAACCAGCAGGATGGAAGGGGCGGTCATCGTGGTATCCATAAGTCCTGGAGTGGTGCGGAAGAGGCGGTTGGCCTCAACATGGGGCGGAACGGCGGCGGTTCAATCAGGGACGGCAAGAAGCTGTCTGGCAGTTGGCAATCGGGGCAGAAGCATCTGGCAACTCCTGTGCTTGGCGTGATGCCCCTGCGATGGTGCTCGCGCGTTGCCTGACGGCGTCTGGAGCATGACGAATTGTATCTCACCCGCATTATTGCTGCGCAAGGTGCGGTTCGCCGCGGGGCAGGGGGATAGGTAACTTGCGTTGCCTAGCCTGCTCGGTGCGCGGAAGTGGCGGCGCGGGCAGAGGCCACCATGCCTGGTCTTGGGCACTGATGCCGGCCGCGGTTTCGCATCAACATATTGATAAAAATGAGTAAAAAATCGCACAGGCGCATCGTGGCGGTGATGACGCCAGCCCGCGCAGGATGCGTGCTGCATCAGTCCATCTGGTTACCATCCTCTGAACAGGGGGTTAAGCGCTGATGCCTTACAAGCTTTGGGACTAACAGAGGACGAGATATGTCAGAGAAGGCAGATATCTTCGGGAAAATTTTGAGAGATATACATAATTCTATATTGAAACTGCGTGGGAGATTTTATCTTTATATTTGTCAGGTTAAGACTTTTATTATCACCGAAATGTCAGCTTTCTTTGGCATGGACGCAAGGTATTCCGTTGGCGTATCTGCAAGGCGACTGGTGTCGCGCGAGCGCAGGGCTGCCCACCGCGTGGCAGCGCCCTTGTGCTGCGGGGGCAGATCATGATGCGGCGGTTCCTGCGGCGCCTGCTGATCGAAGACCGCGCCGGTGCAACGCTGATCGAGGTTTGCTTCCTAGCTTCGCTGATTGCGGTGGCGATCATAGGCTCGGTCCAGATTTTCAGCACCAAGCTCAACAACACCTTCCTCATCGTCGCAACCAGCGTCGTCGCCCAGCCCTGAAGTCCCACGAAGCCGGGATGAAAAGCGGAATTTTGCATGCTGCATGACAGTGCCAAATCTGATCGGTACCACGCCCGAGCGCGGGTCAACCGCGTGGCCCCCCTAATGGTCAGTTCGCGATGAACGCGCTTGTCAGCGGGGGCGGGGGATTCGGCAACCGCCGCTCGCACCCCCGGATCGATGTCGGCCAGCCGATGATCCTCATCTCGGTCTCCGGCCGGATCGATGGCGAGATGCGCGACCTTTCCCGCTATGGTGCGCGCGTGCGGCTGCGCAATGCTCCGCCGCAGCGCGGGCGTGACGTGTTGCTGCGCTGGGGATCGCACGAGATCTTTGGCCATGTGGTGTGGAGCGAAGGGGTGGACGCGGGCATCGCCTTCCACAAGCCCTTCGCAGACGATGAACTGGCCGATACTTTGGGCGACCCGCTGCCCGTTGCAATGCCTGCCGAACGCAAGCTGATCTAGCCTGCTGTTCTGTGTCCCGGTTGACCTACGCCGCAAAACCCAGCATGGGCGCGGCGTGCCATTGTGCCGGGCGGTTAGCTCAGTTGGTAGAGCATCTCGTTTACACCGAGAGGGTCGGGGGTTCGAGCCCCTCACCGCCCACCATGTTTTTGAATAACTTGACCGAAATCCAAGGCTGACTTTTTCGCCTATAGAAAGTCCAGCAATCACATAGCTATCACGCTGTCTCAGGAGCTGCCGCAGGTGATTGCAGCAAGTTGAGATTGGAGTCTGGTCCTTACGAGAACGGACAAGATGAAGCACAATAGGTTCACGCAATGAGGCGTTATCGGCACTTTGGCCGGTGGGGGCATTTCCCTGTTCCGGGCCGGCTTTCAGGGAATTTGGTCCAAAGTGTGGTCTCTGGCGCCATTTCTAGGCGCGCAACCATCTGATATATAATTGTTAATTTCTTGAATTCCCTGCTCGCGCGGATCAGGGAATTGGGCGCCGCGGATCAGGGAATGGGCGGGGCATTGTGCCGCCTTTGGTGGGCCGGCTGGGGCCTCGCCGGGCGGGGTCTCTTGCGGGGGGCGGCGGTCTCGGCTATATGGAGATCAGGACGAGGCCTGCGCCTTCTCACGTGTGTGGGATGCGTTCGCGGTTATTGCCGGTCCACTTCCAGACACTCAAGAATGGGAGGTCCCCCGTGACCCGCAAGACACGCACGCGCCGTTCCGGCGCAGACTACATCGTCGGCTATGGCCGTCCGCCGGCGCAGTATCAGTTCAAGAGGGGCCGCTCCGGAAATCCGGCGGGGCGGCCGCCTGCCGCGCGCCCGGCGCCCGTTGAGGGGGCCGCGCCCGGCGAGGCGGCGGGGTTGGCGGCGGCCGTGCGCCGCGTGTATGACGAGTGCGTC
>JBIPOH010000331.1:0-3934 GCA_044379435.1 Novosphingobium sp. | reverse complement strand
ATCCCGAGTGTCTCGACGCCCGCCGCCATCGGGACGGCGGCGAACCAGAACGAGCCGGTGACGTAGATCTGGCTTGCGCCTTCGCGGCAGCGATCATTGCCGAGGAGGGCGGAGATCGGGTGGCCGTTGGCGAAGGACTTGCCCCAGCAGCTCATGTCTGGACGAACGCCGACCAGTTCCCAGCTGCAATCGCGGATCAGGCGGAAACCGGCGCGCACATCGTCGACGATCAGCATCGCGCCGGTCTCGTCGCACAGTTCGCGCGCGCGCTTTGCATAGGCGGGATCGGGCAGGACCTGATCGATGAAGGCATCGTGCTTGAAGGGGGATGCGAAGATCGCGGCGAGATCATCGCCCGCTTCGGCCACGGCGGCCTCCAGACTGGCGACGTCGTTGTAGTGGTATTTGGAGATGAAGGCGCGCTCTTCGGGCACGATGCCCGCGGGCATCGGCGTGCACCACGGGGCGGCGCCGTGATAGGCGCCCTCGGCCACAAGGATGCGGCGCTTGCCAGTCTGCGCACGCGCCGTGGTCATGGCCATCGTGGTGGCATCGGTGCCGTTCTTGCAGAACATCGCCCAATCGGCATGGCTGACCATGGCCGTAAATGCTTCGGCCAACTCCACGAAATGCGCGCTGGGGCCAGTGAGCGTGTCGCCCTTGGCTAGCTGCGCGACCGCAACGTCGTTCACGCGCCTGTCGTTGTACCCCAGCAGGTTGGGGCCGTAAGCGCACATGAAATCGAGGTAGCGGTTGCCATCGACGTCCCAGATATAGGCGCCTTCGCCGCGCTCGAAGAACTGGGGGTAGCTGGCGGGGAGCAGCGTGGTCGCTTCGTGGCCATACATCCCGCCCGGCACGACCTTGAGGGCGCGGGCACGTAGGGCTTGGTCGGCGGCGTTATGGGTCATCGGGCTCTCCCCTTCTTGATTCTGGTTCAGGCGGCTTGTTCGGCGCGGATGCGCAGCGGCAGGTATTCGGGCAGGAAGGTGCGGGCATAGGTTTCGCGCGCGCGGCGGGCCTGCTCTTCGTAAGCATCGGTGATCGTGCCGTGGCGGTGGACCGAAAGCGTCCAGATCGCATCGTTGATCACGAGCAGTTCGGTGAAGCGCTCGATCAGATCGTCGCTGGGGGCGATATCGAACAGGGCGGTGAGTTCGCCCATGCTGCGCTCTGCAATCACGCGGTCGTTTTCGAGATCGCGCGCCCGGATCGTGGCGGAAATACCCGAGCCGAGGAGGAGGCGGCGCGCCGCGGTGTGCGCGTTGTAGTGCGCGCGGCCCGTGGCAGCGCGGGCCGCAAGATAGGCCTGCCAGGTGGTGATGCCGTGGGGCAGGGGCTGGTCGAGCAGCGCAACGAAGGCGCGCGTATAACGTTCGGCAAGGGCGACGAAGACTTGCCCCGCATCGGGGAAGAAGTGGTAGATCGAAGGCGCGGAAAGCCCGGCTTCCTCGGCCAGCGTGTAGATGCTGATTGCTTCGGGTTCGAGCGCTTCGAGGAGGCGTGCGGCGGAATCCAGTATCGCCTCAAACCGCTGCTGGCTGCGCTTCTGGCGCGGGCGGCGGATGGCGTCGGCAGAGCCGGGTGTCGCAGGCCGGGGGATGATCGTGACCATCGGAGCAGCCTAGCAGGTCTTCCCGCCGGTTCAATCCAATTTCAGATAAAAGTCCGAATTTATATCGGAACTGGCTTGACGGTGTGGCGCCGTGCATGGCAGCGTTGAACCTTGGCGTTGCAGGCGGCTTGGCGTGGATGATATCCTCAATTGCGCCAGTGATCACGCTCGGCCAGATCAACTACAACGATCCGCGCACCTTCGCGGGTGCCATGGGCCGCGCGATCCCGAAGCGCGCGGTGGAACTGGAAAAGGCGGCAATTCCTGATGCTTGATGTACATGGCTGGCTTGAGAAGTTCGGCGCGGCACTGGCTGCGGGGGATGGCGCTGCGGCTGCCGCGCTGTTCCTGCCGGACGGACTGTGGCGCGACTACCTTGCGCTGGGCTGGACGCTGGCGACCCATGAAGGGACGGACGCGATTGCCGCGTTTGCCAGCGCGCGCGTGCCGGGCTCGGGCATTGGCACATTTGCCAGCGATGCCGCGCCGGGGGCGAGCGAAGGCTTCATCACCTTCGAAACCGCGCAGGGGCGCGGCGAAGGCTATGTCCGGCTGGCGGGCGAACAGTGCCTCACGCTGCTGACCGCGCTCAGGGAACTGAAAGGCTTCGAGGAACCGCTGCGCGGGCGGCGCGCCACCGGCGTGGTCGACGAAACCGGACAGCGCACGTGGGAAGACCTGCGCCACGACGATGTGGAGCAGTGGAACGATGCCAATCCGCCTTATGTGCTGGTGATCGGCGCAGGGCAGGGCGGCCTCGCGCTGGGCGCGCGGCTCAAGATGCTGGGCGTGCCGTGCCTGCTCGTCGACAAGTATCCGCGCGTGGGTGACCAGTGGCGCTCGCGCTACAAGTCGCTGCTGCTGCACGATCCGGTGTGGTACGATCACATGCCTTACGTGCCGTTTCCCGATCACTGGCCGGTCTATACGCCCAAGCAGAAGATGGGCGATTGGCTGGAATACTACGCCGGGATCATGGAACTGGGCGTGTGGACCAGCACCGAATGCAAAGGCATTTCGCGCGATCCCGCAAGCGGCAAGTGGCGGGTGGAACTGGAGCGCGATGGCAAGCCCGTAACCTTGTGCCCCGAGCACGTGGTGATGGCGGTCGGCAATGCCGGCTTCGCGGTGGAGCCTGATTTTCCGGGCAAGGACACCTTCAAGGGCCACCAGTGCCATTCCAGCGCGCATCCCGGCGGCGAAGGGCTGGCGGGCAAGAAGGTCATCGTGGTCGGCGCGAACAATTCCGCGCACGATATCTGCGCCGATCTCGTCAGCCACGGGGCTGAGCCGATCATGATCCAGCGCTCCTCCACGCTGATCGTGCGGCAGAGCAACATGGAGAAGATGCTGGGCGGGGCCTATTCGCAGGAAGTGTTGGATGCCGGGTTGACGACGGAGAAAGCCGACCTGCTCGGCGCTTCGGTGCCGATGCGGCTCGCCGAAAAGGTCAACAAGGCGACCTGGGATGCGCTGCAGGTTGCCGAAGCGCCGTTTTATCAGCGGCTTACCGACGCTGGCTTTCAGGTCGATTTCGGGCCGGACGGCACGGGTATTGCGATGAAGTTCCAGCGCACCTCCTCGGGCTATTACGTCGATGTCGGCGCTTCGGAAATGGTCGCGGACGGGCGTATCAAGGTGCGTTCGGGCGTAAGCATCGACCGGATCGTCGAAGACGGCATGGTGCTTTCGGACGGCAGCCACGTGGCGGCAGACAGGATCATCTATGCCACTGGCTTTGGCGACATGAAGCAGTGGGTCTCGCGCCTGATCAACCCGGAAGTGGCCGAGCGCATCGGCAAGACCTGGGGCTATGGTTCGGGCTTCCCCGGCGATGAAGGACCGTGGGAAGGCGAGATGAAGAACCTGTGGAAGCCGACGGCGGAGCCGGGGCTGTGGTTCATGGCCGGAAACCTCGCCATGGCGCGCAGTTACTCGCGCTATCTCGGATTGCAGCTCAAGGCGCGGCTTGAAGGGCTTGAGGCGGAACCTTACGTCCCGGCCTGAAGTTCGGGCCGGGCGGCAAGCGCTGCACCTATCAGCACGAGGCCGAGGATAACGGCAGCCGAGCAGGCGGTGAGCACCGTATCCAGCCCTTTGGCATCGATCAGCAGGCCCGCTGCGGTCGGCAGGATCGCCGCGCCCATGAGCTGCGCCGAAGCGGCAAACGGCAGGCTGCTGCGCGTGGGGTCGGCCTCAAGCAGGAAGCCGGTAAGCGCCGGGGTGAGTACCATCCACACGAACCCATAACCGACGATCAGGCTCCAGCCCGCAGCGCCGTCTGCGCCGCGCACGAGCAGCAGCGCGACGATCGTGACC
>JBIPOH010000330.1:0-3952 GCA_044379435.1 Novosphingobium sp. | reverse complement strand
AGCCGGGCCGCCCAGCCGCCACGCCAGCCAGCCCAGCGCCAGAACCGTCAGCCCCATCGGCACCGCCATGGCGCGGCGGAAGCGCTCCATCCACGCGCCGGGTTTGGGCAGCAAGCGGCGCAGCGCGGGCACGAAGCCCAGCAGCAAAAACGGAAGCGCGAGGCCAAAACCGAGTGCGGCAAACACCGCCATCGCCGCCCACGCAGGCAGGATCAGCGCTGCGCCCACAGCGGCGGCCATGAACGGCCCGGTGCACGGCGTAGCGACAAATGCCGCCAGCAATCCGGTCCCGAATGCACTGAACCAGCCGCCATTGGCAGCCCCGCCGCCACTCTCGATGGATAGCCCCGGCAGTTCATACAGCCCGGCAAAGTTCGCCGTGATCGCCACGGCGAGCAGCAGCAGCAGTGCCACCACGCCCGGGTCTTGCAGTTGGAACGCCCAGCCCACTTGCGTCCCCGCCGCGCGCAAGGCCAGCATCGCTGCGCCCAGCGCCATGCAGGCCAGCATCACGCCTGCGGTATAGGCAATGCCTTCCGCCTTGGCATGATCGCTGCCAGATCGCGCCAGCGCCATCGCCTTGAGGCTGAGGATCGGGAACACGCAGGGCATCACGTTCAGGATCAGGCCGCCCGCCATCGCGCCGAGGATCGCCAGCACCAGCGCGGCGGCAGAAAATGGCGCAGGCGTATCACCCTTGCCCAGCGGTGACCCGCCCGTCGGCACGGTGCCCGGCGCAGCGGTGAAGGCAATGCCGCCCAGCGGCTTGCCGTCCGGCCCTTTGCCCAGCGACAGCAGGCCCGAAAGCGTTGCAGGCGCCTCAGGCGCGGGGAACGCGGCCTTGGCCAGTTCCATCACCAGCATGTCGCCCACGCGGCTGAAACCTTGCGGCTTGGCATAGTCCGCCACGCCTTCGCCATCGATGAAGAAATGCGGGCTGCCGATAGCCGCGCTGGCCGGAAACGGCATGGCAATGCGCCAGCCATTGGGGGCGGCGGCAAACGTACCCTGCCGGTCCAGCGGAGCGGGCAGCGCTGCGCGCCATGCGTCGAAGCGCGGGTCCGCCGGGCCATTGCCCACCGTCACTATGCCTTGCAGCACGGCCTCTTCGGGCACGCAGATCGCCTCGGTGCAGGCCAGCCAATTGGCTTTGGCGCTGATGGGCAGGGTGGTGCCCGGCGCGGCGTCCTTTGGCACTGTAAACGGCACGAGCACGGCATAATCATGCTCGTAGACATGGTTCATCAGCCCCTGCACCAGCAGCGTCTGCGGCACCGGAAACTGCAGCGCCCCGGTGCCTGCGCCGGGCGGCAACGTCCATTCGAGCGAGATCGGAAGGCCCGCATCACCGGGGTTCGACCAATAGCCGTGCCAGCCTTTTTCGGGCTGCATCAGCACGGCCAGTGTGATCGTCTCACCGGGACTTGCAGGCTGCTCCGCCAGCAGCGAGGCGCGGATATGGGCGGGCCCCCGCGCCAGCTGCGCCATGGCGGGGTGCGATCCCAGCATCAGCCACACGGCGCCGAGCAGGGCCAGCAGGGTTCTTTGAAACGACATATCCCGCATCTATCCCAGCCTCGCGAGCTTGGCCACCGGTAAGGCCTGCCCCCCAGTGCAGCGGCGGCGCCCAGCCTCTTGCGCGCGGGGGCGGGCGGGGCCATCACGCATCAGAACCAAGGCATTGGACGGGCGAGTCCGGGGATCTCCCGGCCGAAGGAAAAGGTATTTATGGCGTCTCGGATGATCCTCCCCGCATCGCTTGGCGCGGCTGCGCTGGCGCTGGCCCTGGCCTTGCCCCAGACCAGCGCCGCGCGCCCGGCGCAGAACCGCGCGGCAAAGGCTGCGCCCGCACCTGCTGCCGCTGTTCTGCCCGCCGCGAATGCGCCCAAGCTGATCGTGGCAATCGCCATTGACCAGTTCTCGGCCGATCTTTTCGCGCAGTATCGTTCGCGCTTCACCGGCGGCCTTGCCCGTCTCACCACGGGCGCGGTGTTCCCCGCAGGCTATCAAAGCCATGCTGCGACCGAGACTTGCCCCGGCCACTCGACGATCCTGACGGGCGTCCGCCCGGCGCGCAGCGGGATCATCGCCAACACCTGGATCGATCAGTCCGTCACGCGGACCAAGAAAGCGGTCTACTGCGCCGAGGACGAGACCGCGACTGCCGTCGATTCCAAGGATTATGTCGCCTCGGTCAGCCACCTCCTCGTGCCCACGCTGGGGGATCGGCTCAAGGCGCTCTGGCCCGCCAGCCGCAACGTGGCCGTCTCGGGCAAGGATCGCGGCGCGCTGATGATGGGCGGACACTCCATCGATGCGGTCTACTGGTGGAAGGGCGCTGGCTTCACCTCGCTTCAGGGCCGTGCGCTCACGCCCGCCGCCGTGAATGAAAACAAGTCGTTGGCCGATGTGCTGGGGCAAGGCGCGGCGGGCTTTGATCTGCCGGAATGGTGCAAGGCCAAGGACCGCGCGGTCCCGGTCGGCGCATTCTCGGTCGGCAACGGCCGATTTGCGCTGCCAGCAGGCGACAAGAACGCCTTCCGCACGTCGCCCCGGCTCGATCGCGCCACGCTCGATCTGGCGACCGAACTGCTGGACGAGCAGAAGCTGGGTCAGGGCACCGCGCCCGATGTGCTTTCGGTCAGCCTCTCGGCCACGGACTATGTCGGCCACGCTTTTGGCACGGAAGGCACCGAGATGTGCCTCCAACTCCAGCAGCTCGATCTCGCGCTCGGCGATTTCTTTATCGCGCTCGATCAGCGCGGCATCGATTATGCCGTGGTCCTCACGGCCGATCACGGCGGGTTCGATATGCCCGAGCGGCTGGATGAGCAGGCACTCCCCGCAGCGCACCGCGTGAGCAAGGCCCTGCTGCCCGAGGCGCTCAGCGCAGCCGTCGCGGCAAAGGCCGGACTGCCCGCAGAAGGGCTGGTTCTTGCCGATGGTCCGTCGGGCGATCTTTGGCTGCGCCGGGATCTTGCCCCGGCAGACAAGGCCCGCGCGCTGGCGGTGCTCAAGGCTGAACTTCTCGCCAACCCCGAAGTCGCCGCCGCCTTTACTGCCGATGAAATCGCCGCATCGCCCGCGCCCACCGGTTCGCCGGAAACCTGGCCGCTGATCGCGCGCGCCAAGGCCTCGTTCTACCGCCCGCTGTCGGGCGATCTGGTGCTGATGCTGAAGCGCGGCGTGGTGCCGATCCCCGAAGCAGGGCCGGGCTATGTTGCGACGCACGGGTCGCCGTGGGACTATGACCGGCGCGTGCCGATGCTGTTCTGGCGAAAGGGCATGACCGCCTTCGAGCAGCCCAGCCCGGTGGAGACGGTGGACATCGCCCCCACGCTGGCGGCATTGATTGGCCTGCCGGTGCCTGCAGGGGCATTTGACGGGCGCTGCCTTGATCTGGATGCTGGCAGCGGCAACACGTGCGGAGCGATGAAGTGAGCGAGACCTTGAACGCAGATATCGTGATCCTTGGCGGCGGGCTGGTCGGCATGACGCTGGCCATCGGGCTGGCCAAGGCAGGCATCCCCAGCTGCGTGATCGACAATTCCGATCCCGCTGCGCAGACGGCGGATGGCTTCGATGGCCGCGCCTCGGCGATCTCCACCGCCAGTTGGAACCTCTACAGCCACCTCGGTCTCGCAGAGGCGCTCGAACCGCTAGGCTGCCCGATCGATTCCATCGCGGTGACTGACGGGATGAAGCCCGGACGAATCGATTTCCAACCCCAGCCCGGTGATGGCACCCTGGGCCGCATGTTCGCCAATCGCGACCTCAGGACCGCGATGTATGCGGCGGCAGCGCAGGAAAGCCTGATCACCTTCCTGCCCAACGCCCGCGTGGCAGAGCGGACGCGCGACGCGCACGGCGTGAGCGTGACGCTGGCCGATGGCCGCAAGGTGCAGGGCCGCCTGCTGATCGGTGCCGAAGGCCGTGCATCGCCAACGCGTGA
>JBIPOH010000061.1:0-13462 GCA_044379435.1 Novosphingobium sp. | reverse complement strand
CCCGATGTGATAATCGATGAAGGCTTCCTGCAGGCCGATGAAGCCATCGGTGCGCTTGGTGCCCTTGGAGGGCTCAACGAACAGCACGCGCCGCTCGGGCACTTCGACGTGGTTGATGTTGCCTGCAATCGCGATGCGGTATTCCACCACCGGCGGCTTGAAGGCGGTTTCGCCCTTCAGCAGCGAGAACCCGGCGATGAACGTCTGCGAGAGGACAAGGCTGTTGCTGCGGCCAAAGGTATCGTTGGAATCGGGATTGGTTGTCGTCTGGTTGCCGACAGGAATGGGGAAGCTGCGCGGCTCCACCACCGTGTCCGAAACGGCATTGGCGATGAAGAACCAGTCATCGCCCTTGAGGAAGCCCGGCCGCTTGCCATCGGCCAGCGGGCGATCCCCTTTCAGCGTGTTGTGATGAAACGGATCGAGCTGGGAATGGCACATGTAAGCAAGGCGCGGAAACAGAGTGTAGAGCGCGCTGTTCACCTTGCCAGTAGCGCTGTCCTTCTTGGGGCAGAGCGATGAGGTGATGCGCCACCTGTCGGGCACGCCGGTATCGACCACGAGGTCTGACGGGCTGCCCTCCCCGTCCCACTTGTCGTAGAAGGCTTCGGGCGGCGGCGCGTTCACCGCGCCGGGATTGTCCTGCTCCACCCGGTCTGGCAGCGACTTCTGATAGCCGGGGCGGCGGCGGCCATCGATGAGGGCGTCTTCCGCCGTGATCGGCTTGGCTGCGGGCACTTGCTCTGTTGCAGCCGAAGGTGCCGGAGGGGCGGCTTCGCCCGCTGCCGGGGTCAGGCTCACCATCGGAGCGACAAGGGCGGCCAGAAGATTCACAGCCCCTCGCACACGTTTTGCGCGGACGTATCGAGGAACGGCGCGAACGGGCAATTCACATAGCGCAGCCGCACGCCTGCCTCGCCCACTTTCACCACGATCCGGTCAGACCGCACGGTCTTGGGCGCATTTCCGATAGCACCGCCCGCCTTCTTGCCGCCGTTGTGCGCGCCAAGGAACGAGATCATGTCGTCCTGATCGATGCCATCGCCCGAAACGCCGATGGCGCCCACCAGCTTGCCGCCGCGGTAGATGGGCACGGCACCGGGAAAGATCTGGATCCCGTTTGCCAGCCGCTGCTGGCCATTGGGCGCGCGTGGCACATTGGTGCAGGTGTCCGAACCCAGCGTCTGCGCGATCAGCGTTGTCTGGAGCCCAGTCGCGAAAGGGCTGAACCGGGTGATCGGCACAGAAAGCGGACCATTGGGGCGGCCCACTTCACCATCGGGGAAATAGGGCCGCGCCAGATTTCCGATGGCGCGCGCGCTGAACGCAACCTTGCCGGTCAGCGCCGTGCTGCTGGCCAGAAACGTGCGGGTTGCCGCGACTGTCGTGGCCACCCCCGGATCAGGATTGGCAAACAGCAAGGCCCCGGCACGGGGATTGGAAAGGAACGCCGCCGTGCGCGCCTTCTGCAGCGAAACATCGGTGCCGAAGACGGGCGCATCAGGGCTGCGGACGAGGCCGAGCACCGTGCCCCAGCTATCCACAACCGAGATCGTGACTTGTGCGGGCGCATCGAGCGGACGGCGGATCTGCGCGCGCGCGCGGCTCATCACCTTGAAGGCTTCTTCCAGAACGCTGCGCACTTCCGCCGGGCTCAGCGCCGTGCCCACTTCCGCGCCGTCCGCCCCGCCCCGGACCGGGAAGCGGTTCACACCCTTGCCGTTGCTCAGCACGAAGGCTTCGGCGTTGCTGAACTCGCTCGCCTTGGCAAAGCGGAAGCCGCTGCGTTCGCTGCCATAAGCGGCGCCGGGAAGAATGGCTGTGCCTGAATAGAACCCCGCGACGGCGATCAGCGCCCCCGAGGCAGCACCAAGTGCGGCAAAGCTAGACTGGAGCGGGTGGAGCTGGCCCTTGACCGAATCCGAAAAGCGCAGCGTGGAGCCATCTACCGGGATGCGGTCCGCCCGGATCGTGACCGGAGGCGCAAAGCCCTGCAGGCCTGCAAAGGCGATCACCTCGTCCAGATCGTTGTCGAAATCGAGCACATTGGGATCGAACCCATAGATCCCGTCGGCCATCACGCCGATGCCGCCAACCACGACGCCATTCTTGTAGAGCGGGAAGCCGCCCGGGTCTGCCGCCAGCCCCAGCGGCGAGCGCTTGGGGCCAATCATCGCGTCGATAGGCGCGGCGGAGCCGGGGAAGCGCGTGTTGAGATCGGAGCAGGGCAGCTGGCTGAACTGCACGCCGAACAGCGGTCCGCTTTCAAGGCCGGGCGTGCTGGGTGCAGGCGGAAAGTGCTGCTGCACGATCATGCTGGCCGTGCGCGTGGAAAAGGCATTGCCGCTGGAAGAAAGGTACGCGCCCGTGATGGCCTTGGCGATGGCACCGGCCTCTGCCGGAAAGGTGGTGGCGGGAAGCTGGGTCGGCGCGGCGATCCGCATCGTCGCGCGGGCGCCGGTCATCCGGTAGACCGCCAGCACATTGCCCACCCGGTCGACCACCGCGATGGTCGCCTTGGCCCCCCGCGCCTTAGCCTCACCCGCCGCTTGCGCAATCACGCGCTGCACGTTGGCGATGGTCAGCGCCTGCCGGGAAGGTGCGACATAGACCGCCGCCGCTGCGCTGCCCGCTGCCACGGGCGCAAGGCCTGAAAGCACCATGCCCAGCAGCGCCAGAAACGCCGCAAAGTGCCCGGCGGGGCTGCGCCGCACCATCAGCGCAGGCTCCGGATCGAGCGGACCGCGCCGCCCAGCGCGCGGCGGAAGGCAATCGGCTGGAACCCGTTGGGATCACGTACCGCGGCATAGGCCTGATTGATCTGGATGCGCAGCCCGCCCGCGCCGCCGGCAGAGACCATGCCCGCATTCACCATCCCGCCCAGCAAGGTATCGAGCGCCATGACCGACTGGACCGAGCCAGCGTAGTCGGTGAAGCGTTCGGAAATGGCATCGCTGGCGATGGCATCAATCACGGCAAAAGCCTGATCGCGGCTGAAAGGGGTGGCCGCAAAGCGCGCCGAAAGCGCATCGGCTGCCTGCCGCAGCGCCTGCGCCGCTGCCACGGCCTCGCTCCGCCCCATGCCCATCGCGCGGTGGAAGGCTTTGGACCGCGCATCGAACGTGGCCGCCTCACCCGGCGCGACGACACGCGCGGCGGCGAGCAGGAGAATCATGTTCTCGTCGTTGTAGGGCGGCATCCCGGCATGGATCGGACGGCCCGGATTGGGCACAGCGCTCACGTTCGCCTCATCGCCGTCATAGATGCGGCGGTGGCACGAATGGCAATCGTAGAAGGTGAATTCGGGGAACACGCCGTCATGCGCCTTGGCCGGCTGGCTGTAGAGCGAAAGGCCGCGCTTCACCGCCTCCGCCTGCCCGATGGCCCACATCTGCATCGCGTTGGTCTTGTGGCCCTTGCGCTGCGCGTAGTCAGCGTCTTCATCATGGTGCTGTTGCAGCGTGCTGAACAGATCGAGCTCGAAGGCAATGCGCGGATGGCCCGCCGCCATGATGCGGTGCGCGATGAACTGGCCCTGCCCGTCGCCCGAAAGGTGGCAATCGAGGCACACCCCGGCGCGGACGCGTGGAAGGGTAAGGTCGGTCATCCCCTGCGCCACATTGCGCGCATGGCTGGTGCCGACCGTGTAATGCGTCGCGAGCCAGCCGCCGCCTGGCCCCGCGCCCGCAGCTCCGTGGCAGGCTTCGCAATCGACGCCGTCTGCCAGCTGGGCCGCGCCCGGTGAGGCATGGCAGCCCGCACATTCGCGCACGACCCCGGCGCTATCGAGCCCGAGGCGGCGGGCAATTGCTGCCCCGCGCGGCTCGCCAATCACGCGCCAGGCGCGGCTATGCGCGCCAGTGGGGGAGCTTTCTTCCTGCCAGCGCATGAGTTCGTCCTGCCGGACGGGGGTTCCGCTGGGGACACTGCGGCCATGGCAGGTGGAGCCTGCGCAACTGGCAACGCCCATGTGCGCGCGCAGGGTGCCCGCCCCTGCGGCGGCTTCGGCGCGCAGCGGTGCGGGCCGCAAGGCGGCCGCTATGCCCAGCCCGGCAAGCGCCAGCGCCAGACATGCCATGCCTGTGAGGTACGGGGCCAGGCCCGCGCCGCGAAGGGCAGCCACAAGCGGCCGCGCCAGTTTCGATATGCCCCGCATTGCCCCTCGTTTCATGCGCCCGGACACATCGTGCGGCGGAACCATTCCGGTCCTAACCCCATGCCGGGCGAAAAACATCAAGGCGACCCACTGCCTTGGTTACGCCAGAGACTACCTGCCGTTCAAGCGCCGAATCGCCCCAAATCACAGCTATTTGGCACAGCTATCTGCCCCAGTTGCATGCTAAACCCGTCGGATGACGAGATTGCGGATCTCGCTCATGTCCTCCATCGCAAAACGCACGCCTTCGCGCCCCAGCCCGGAATCCTTGACCCCGCCATAGGGCATGTTGTCGACCCGGTAGCTCGACACGTCGTTCACCACCACGCCGCCGACATCGAGGCCGTCCCACGCATCGAGCACCTTGTGGATGTCGCGCGTGAAAATGCCCGCCTGCAGGCCGAACTTGCTGTCGTTCACTTCCTCCAGCGCGGCCTGCCAATCGCTGAACTTCGAGAGGATAACAACCGGGCCGAACGCCTCTTCGGTGTAGACTTCCATATCCCGGCTGCAGCCTTCGAGCAGCGTGGCCTCCAGCATCGCGCCTTCGCAGCCACCGCCTGCCAGCAGCGTGGAGCCGCCCGCCACTGCGCTGTCGATCCAGCTTTTCAGGCGCTGCGCTTCCTTGGCCGAGATCATCGGGCCGATGAAGGTATCGCGCTTCTTGGGATCGCCGGAAATGAGCGTTTTCACTTTGGCCGCCAGCATATCGCGGAAGCGCTCATAAACGCTTTCGTGGATGATCACCCGCTGCACGTGGATGCACGATTGGCCCGACTGGTAATACCCGCCGAACACGATGCGGGCGAGCGCGTGATCGAGATCGGCATCGGCATCGACGATCACCGCGGCATTGCCGCCCAGTTCGAGCACGACCTTCTTCTTGCCCGCCTTGGCTTTCAGTTCCCAGCCCACGCCAGGCGATCCGGTGAACGAGAGCAGCTTCAGCCGCTCGTCGGTAGTGAACAGGTCTGCGCCCGCGCGGGCTGCGGGAAGGATCGAAAACGCACCCTCGGGCAAAATGTCGCATTCGGCCAGCACTTCGCCCATGATGATCGCGCCGAGCGGCGTCAGGCTGGCAGGCTTCATCACGAAGGGGCAGCCCATTGCGATGGCAGGCGCGATCTTGTGCGCGGCCAGATTGAGCGGGAAGTTGAACGGCGAAATGAAGCTGCACGGCCCGATCGGCACGCGCTTCCACATCCCCATATAGCCCTTGGCGCGCGGGGAGATATCGAGCGGCTGGACCTCGCCATAATTGCGCGTCGCCTCTTCGCTGGCGATGCGAAAGGTATCGATCAGGCGGGTAACTTCGCCTTCGGCATCGGCAATCGGCTTTCCAGCTTCCACACACAGCGAAAAGGCCAGTTCATCAAAGCGTTCGGCGAAACGCTTCACGCAGTGGGCGAGGACATCGCGCTTCTCATAGCTTGCCAGCCGCGCCATCGGCTCTGCCGCGCGCACTGCACCCGCGATGGCCTCTTCGATCACATCGGGCGTGGCAAGCGCCGTGCGGAAGGCGATCTCGCCCGTGAACTTGTCGGTCACCGCCAGATCGGCGTTGGGCTGCACCGCCTTGTTGTTGAGATAGAGCGGGTAGACGTCTTTGAGCTTGGTCATCGTTTGGTAAACTCCACGTCATCCCGGCCTTGAGCCGGGATCCCGCTGTTTTCTTGAACCGCCGCGAGGAAGAAGCGGGACCCCGGGTCAAGCGCGGGGTGACGACACAAATCTAGCTGGCCAAACCTTACAATGCCTTCGACAGCGCCTTGATATCCTTGTTCAAAATCTGGTCGTTCTCCGTATAATCGACCGGACAATCGATCAGGTGGACGCCGGGCGTGCTGTTGCAGTGCGCGAACAGTTCCTTGAGGTGCGCCGCGCTTTCCACCCGGTGACCCTTCGCGCCATAGGCCTCGGCGTATTTCACAAAGTCCGGGTTGCCATAGGTCAGCCCGAAGTCTTCGAAGCCCATGTTGGCCTGCTTCCAGCGGATCATGCCATAGCTGCTGTCATTCAGGATCAGCACCGTGAGGTTGAGGCCGAGGCGAACCGCGGTCTCCATCTCCTGGCTGTTCATCATGAACCCGCCATCGCCGCAGATCGCCATGACCTTGCGCTCCGGGTAGATCATCGCGCTCATCATCGCCGAGGGCAGCCCTGCCCCCATCGTGGCGAGGGCATTGTCGAGCAGAACGGTGTTGGGCCGATAGGCGGTGTAGCCGCGTGCGAACCAGATCTTGTAGACCCCGTTATCAAGGCAGATGATCCCGTCATCGGGCATCGCCGCGCGGATTTCGCTGACAAGGTAGGGCGGGAAGATCGGGAAGCGCGCGTCTGCCGCCAGCGGCGCGGTGTGCGCCACTTCCGCCGCGCGGTATTCCAGCATCTTGCCGCAAGTCCAGCTGCCGGAGGGCACGATGTCCTCCTTCATCTGCCAGATCGCGTTGGCGATATCGCCGATCACTTCGATGTGCGGGAAATAGACCGGATCAACCTCGGCCGTCTTGGACGAGACGTGGATCACCGTCGGCCCGCCTTCCCGCATGAAGAACGGCGGCTTTTCAATCACATCGTGGCCGATGTTCACAATGCAGTCCGAATCCTCGATCGCGCGGTGGACGAAATCGCCCGCCGAAAGCGCCGCACAGCCCAGAAACTTGGGGTGCCGTTCATCAATCACGCCCTTGCCGAGCTGGGTGGTGAGGAAGGGAATGCCGGTCTTTTCGATGAACTGGAGCAACATCCGCCCGGTCATCGTGCGATTGGCGCCCGCGCCGATCACCAGCACCGGCGCCTTGGCGTTCTCCAGCGCATTGACCGCCTGCCGCACCGATTTGGGATCGGCGCTGGGGCGGCGCACCGAGCTACGCTTGAGAGGGCGCGAATCGGTGTGCTCGTCAGCAATGTCCTCGGGCAGCTCGATATGCGTGGCGCCGGGCTTCTCTTCCTCGGCCAGCCGATAGGCTTCGCGCACCCGGCTGGGGATATTGTCGGAGCTGGCCATCTGGTGGGTGAACTTGGTGATCGGCCCCATCATCGAGACGACGTCGAGGATCTGGAAGCGGCCCTGCTTCGATTTCTTGATCGGCTTCTGGCCGGTGATCATCAGCATCGGCATCCCGCCAAGCGTGGCATAGGCCGCCGCGGTCACGAAATTGGTCGCGCCCGGCCCCAAGGTGGCGATGCACACGCCGGTCTTGCCGGTGTGGCGGCCATACGTCGCGGCCATGAAGCCCGCGCCCTGTTCGTGCCGCGTCAGGATCAGCTTGATCTTGGTGGAGCGGCTGAGCGAATCGAGGAAATCGAGGTTTTCCTCTCCGGGCACGCCGAAGATGTATTCGCAGCCTTCTTCTTCAAGGCATTCGATGAACAGATCGGAAGCCTTCTTGCCTCCGGAAACAGTGCCTTCGCCCATGCTGTCGCTCCCCCACGCGGGAAAGCGCGTCTGCGCCTTCCCCCTGCCTATCTGGTCGCGACCATATGGTCATTACAGCGCACGCAATGTGCGGCGCCGCACAGCCTTGGCTGCAAGGGGTAACAAAGCGTTGCTTGCGAGTCACGCTCCAAGCAGCAGAGGCGAACAATCAATAGCCGCGTGCGAGATCGACCTGATGCGCTAGCGGTTCGCCCCGGCCATAGCGCGCAAGATTATCGAGGAACCGCGCGCCGGAGCGCCGGAACATCGCAGTCTGCGCGCGGCCCGAAAGGTGCATTGTCACATGCGCAGTGGGCAGGCTCCACAGCGGGTGATCGGCAGGGAGCGGTTCGGGCGTTGTGACATCGAGAAACGCGCCGCCGATGCGCTGTTCCTGCAGCGCCGCAACGAGCGCATCCTGATCGATCACACTGCCGCGCGCGACGTTCACGAGGACGGCACTGTCCTTCATCGCGGCCAGTTCGCCTGCGCCGATCATGCCATCGGTTTCAGGCGTGGCGGGCACGGCGAGGATCACCCAGTCGAACTCGCCCAGCCGGGCGCGCCATTGATCGGGCAGCAGTGTGCCCTCACCCGCCGAGCGGCGCACCTTGGTCACCTCCACCTCGAACGCCGAGAGGATGCGGTCGACCCGCTGCCCGATCGCCCCATAGCCCAGAACCAGCGCCTTGCTGCCTGCCAGTTCGACCTTGCCCGGCGAATCGCCCAGCCACTCGTGCCGGTCCTGCGCGCGCACGACCTCGCGGTAGCCCTTGGCCACATTGAGCATGCCCATCACGACATATTCGGCGATGGTGATTGCGTTGACGCCCACGCCATTGGTGAACACCACCCCGCGCTGCGCCATGAGATCGAGCGGAAAGCCATCGACCCCGGCATAGATGCTGGAGAGCCACTTGAGCTTGGTGGCAGACATGATCGCCTCGACCATCTTCGCTTTGTTATCCAGATCGAACCAGCCAATCTCGGCCTCAGGCGCCATTTCAATAAGCTCGTCCGTGTGGCGGAAGAAGCGCGGTTCGATCCAATCGGGCAGGTGGGGCTGGATCAGCGGCGCGGCGAGCGCGGGCATCACGAGAATGGTCATCGCTCGGGTCCTTTTTTGCGGTTTGGTCAGCGGCGGCGGCGCAGCGCGATATCGGCAGCGGTCGTTCGGACCAAACTCGCCCGCAGGCCGCCGCGAAAGCCACTCGCAAAAATGTCATCTACCAGCCACTGCCGGCCGATGCGCGCGAAGGCGAAGCGCAGCCGCTCGCGGCGACCGGGTGCCTTGCCGAGGGTCACGCTGACGAGCAGCCGCCCCGGGCCGAGCGCGCGGCGCGCGGTGATGCGTTCGTGGAGCCCCCCGGCGTCCCAGTCCTGACACTGACAGAGCCAGTCGAAGTCCGAGAGGTCATCGACTTCGTCTGTCGGCGTGACCGCGCGCCAGCGGGTGATCAGCGTCTTGAGGCGCGGGGTGAAGATCGGCCGCTCCCATGCCGCATCGGTCGTGTCAGGCTTGCGGAACGGCGCATAGATCGCCGCGATGGCCGCTTCGGGTGTGGCGACAGGCGTAGCGGCAGCAAGCGCAAGGGCGGCGAAGATCATCCCAGCTTCCATTCCCAGCCAAGCGGATCGCCGTCCATCACCTCGACGCCCTTGGCCGCCAGTTCATCACGCAGCGCATCGGAGCGGGCGAAGTCCTTGGCAGCGCGGGCTTCCTTGCGGGCGGCGAGGGTGGCTTCGATTTCGGCTTCGGTGATCTCGGCGGACTTGGGACGGATGCGGAGATCAGCGCGGGTGAGGTTCAGAAGGTCGAGGCCGAGCACGGCGTCCATGGCTTCCAGCACGGCCAGCTTTTCCGCCGGATCCACTTTCTTGAGCGCCGCAACGTCTTCCAGCACGGTGAGCGCGACCGGAGTGTTGAGATCGTCGGAAACAGCCACCTCGAAGCGTTCAAGATGCGGCGCGAAGACGCGGCCGGGCGCGGGCGCGGCGGCCTCCCCTTCCGGAATGCGGGCCTTCAGTTGTTCCAAGACCATCACTATCCGCTTAAGCCGCGTCAGCGCAGCGCCCAGCCCGTCCCAGCTGAACTCCAGCTCGCTGCGATAGTGCGCCTGCAGGCACAGCAGCCGGTAAGCCAGCGGGTGATAGCCCTTATCGATCAGCAGTTGCAGCCGCAGGAACTCGCCCGAAGACTTCGACATCTTGCCGCTGCGTTCGACCAGAAAATTGTTGTGCATCCACACCTTGGCGCCCGAATTGGCCGCATCGTCGAGGCCGCCAGCCTCTTTGGTCGTGCAGCAATGCGCCTGGTTCTGCGCGATCTCGTTGGGATGGTGAATCTCGCGGTGGTCGATCCCGCCGGTGTGGATGTCGAAGGGAAAGCCGAGCACCGCGCCCGACATGACCGAGCATTCCAGATGCCAGCCCGGCGCGCCCTTGCCCCACGGGCTGTCCCATTCCATCTGCCGCGTCTCGCCCGGCGGAGTCTTGCGCCAGATCGCGAAATCGGCAGCGTTGCGCTTGCCTTCCACCGCGTCGATCCGGCCCTCTCCGTCCTCGGTCTGCGCGCGGGCCAGACGGCCATAGTCGGCGACGGTCGAGACGTCGAAATAGAGGCCGCTGTCCAGCTCGTAGCAGTGCTTCTCGGCAATCCCTTCGGCGAACGCGATCATCTGCGGCACATAGTCCGTCGCCACGGTCCACTGTGCGGGCTGGCGGATATTCAGCGCGCGCACATCGGCCCAGTAGGCCTGCTTGTAGTGCTCGGCGATGTCCCAGATCGACTGCTTCTGCGCCGCCGCCATGCGCTCCATCTTGTCCTCACCCGCATCCGCATCGTCCGTCAGGTGGCCGACATCGGTGATGTTGATGACATGGGTGAGCGTGTAGCCCTTGAAGCTGAGCGTGCGGCCCAGCACATCGGCAAACACATAGGCGCGCATGTTGCCGATGTGGGGGTAGTTGTAGACCGTCGGCCCGCAGGTGTAGACGCGCGCTTCCCCTTCATGGACCGGCGTAAACGGTTCGGCGCGGCGGGTCAGGCTATTGAAGAGCGTCAGCGGCTTGGTCGTGTCCATGCCTGCCGCTCTGCCAGCCTGCGTGTCCGCGGGTCAAGGGCAGAACCCCTCCACCACCTGCTGCGCAGGCGGTCCCCCTCCCCGAGACAAGCTCGGGGAGGAATTACTCCGCCGGAGCGGCCTGCGCGCTGGAGAGGACTTCAAGCTGTTCGGCGCAGCCCTTTTCCGCCAGCAGCGCCGCCACCGCCACCGGGTCTTCCGGCACATCCACCAGCAGCCGCGTGGTGATCCGCACCGTCTGCCCCACCGGGCTGGTGAAGCGGTAGGTCTGCCCATCCACCACCGGCATCGTCGCCACCGGCCAGAGCTTGATCGCGCTGCCTGCGCGGAAGGTCACTTCGGCGGGGGTGTTGTCTGCGCCATAGAGCGTGCCGTTGCCGGTTTCCGCGCGGTTGGGCCGCCACAGCACGACTTGCGCCGGGTCCGCGATGCACACCGTGCCGCCGCGGCTGACGTCGACATACCACGCGTTATCGGGCCGCACGGCTTCGGTAGGCACTTCGGCATCGCCGCGCACGGCCCCGGTGCGGGTGCGCGCCGCGCCGCGCGCCACCAGCGCGGCCAGCGCCGTGTTCGCGCCGCCTGCATTGCGGTTCACCGCGCTATCAAGCTTGAAGCTGCCTGGCCCGGAAAGCACGCGCGAGCCTGCCTGATCGATCACGGTGATCTGATCCCCGGCCTTCAGCGTCAGCGCCGCGCCCGCGGGCAGCTTGCGCCCCATCGGATAGGCCGCCGCCGACGGCCCGGTGGACCGGATGACCACCGCCTGCGCCTGTGCCGCCGCGCTCCAGCCAAAGCTGGCCGCAATCAGGGCGGCCGCCGCAAAGGTGCACTTAGCCAAGGACATAGCTCTCTCCATCATCCAGTTCCGCAAGGCGCCGCGCCAGATTGGCCAACGCGGGATCCTTGTGGCTGCTTGCATCGATTCGCGCTGTGAGCATGGCCACACCGCTGCGATTTCCTGCAGCATGGGCGGCGACAAGCTCCTCGGCAAGCGCGCGGGCTTCCGGCCCGGCATTATCGGGCACTGGCTCGAACACCGCGACCGGGGCGGCGCGCCCGCGCAAGTTCACCGTTCCCATCGGGCGGAAGCCGTCCAGGCCGGGCTGTTCTCCGATACGATCAAGCGCCTCGCGGCTGACAAGGATCGTCGTATCGAGCGGCTTGTTCGCGCTTTCCAGCCTGGCCGCCGTGTTCATCGCATCGCCCAGCGCGGTATACTGGATGCGCCCATCGCCGCCGAAATTGCCGACAATCGCCTCCCCGTAATGGACGCCGACGCGGGTGCGCCCGATCGGCGGCACGCCCGGCGGCGCATTGCGGCGAAACTCTTCGCCCGCATGGTACATCGCGATGGCAGCCTTCACCGCGCGCGCCCCGTCGTCCGGATAGGCAATCGGTGCCCCCCAGAACGCCACCACCGCATCGCCGACGAACTTGTCGAGCGTGCCGCCATGCTCCAGCACCACCGCCGAGAGCCGGTCGAGATAATCGTTCAGAAGCCGCGCGATCATTTCCGGCTCGACCGCGTGGGTGAGCTTGGTGAAGCCCTCCAGATCGCTGAACAGGCAGAAGATCGCGCGCTTTTCGCCGTGGAGGCGCAGCCGTTCGGGATTGCGCAGGATTTCGGCAGCCACTGAACGCGGGAGGTATTTGCCCAGCGCGCCTTGCGCAAATTCGCGCTGCGCCGCGTTGATGGCGCGCAGCGCGGCGCTGATCGCGGTATAGGCCACCAGCCACCCCACCGCCCAGCCGACGGCCGGAAAGCCCAGCGTATCGAACCCAGCGCGCTCGGCCAGAAACGGGCCAGCGGCAAACAGCGCCAGCTGCGCCAGCACCGCCAGCGCCAGTTGCCAGGGCCGTGCCTGCGCGGCGGCGGTGGCCACGCCAAGGCCGATGGCGAGGAGACTGCCGAGCCACAGCGCCCAACGGGGGAACACGCGCGGCAGCGCATGGTCGAGCAATTGCGCCAGCATCGAGGCGTGGACTTCCACCCCGATCATCCGCGACTGGCCATCATTGAGCCGCGCGGAAACGCCGGTGCGCGTCAGCGGCGTATCGAACTGGTCGAAATCGGCAAAATCGCCGCCGATCAGCACATAGCGGCCCCGGATCGTCTCCGCGACGAGGGGCGCAGTGGCAGGATCGGCGAGCATGTCGATGGGGATCTTGTCGAACACCGGGCGCTGCGGATCGGCAGGCACGCGGTAGCGGATGCGGCCAGTGAAGTGCGTGAAGTTTGCGTCGGCATCCGCCGTGCGGCTTGTCAGCGCAACCGAGAGCAGCGGCGGCAACCCGTCATACTGGCGGGGCCAGCGCCGGGCGACGCGATCGCTGTCGGTTTCGAGGAGAATGCTCGCGGGGCCAACCTCGGTGGTGCGCACTTCACCAAGATAGCGCTTGAGGTCCTGCTCCTGCTCGAAGGTGATCGCCTCAGGATTGGTGCGCTGATCGGCATAGGCAAGGAAAACCGGCGTGGTCATCCCGCGCAGCGCGCCTTGCAGCAGCGGATCATCATCCTGCGGGCTATCGAACAGGACGTCGATGCCGACACCTTTCGCGCCCTGCCCGGTGGTTTTCAGCGCTTCGATCTGGGCCAGCGCCTGCGCCAGCACCGTGCGGTCCACCGGGGATATCTGCCCCGTGTTGCGGTTGGTATCGGCGGTGTAGACCACCAGAACCACGCGCTTGTCGGTATCGGTATGCGGCGCGAAATAGGCCGCGCGAATATCGTAAAGAACGCTTTCGGCATCGCCCAGCAGCGGGAGTTGCCAGCTGCGCAGGGCCGTGAACAGCGCAAGGGCC
>JBIPOH010000329.1:0-3958 GCA_044379435.1 Novosphingobium sp. | reverse complement strand
TCGGGACGCCTCCACTTTCCCGAAGCGAGCCTATTCTATTGCGGTGGAACAACCCTGTAGTCCGGCGAGGCTGCCAAGTCAGCGACAGTGAGCGGTGCCTGCGCGAGACCGCGACGCCGGGAGTGTTGCGTAAGATCCTGAAGTGCCGATGCGATTGCCGGGTCACGAGCCATTTCAGCCAGACGTTCTCCCAGGGCGGAAATGAAACTGGCTGTTGTTGCAACTGAGGTGTTCCGACGGTCGTGCAGCGGCAACGGCCGCCGAAACATACTGTCTGCGCTGGCGCGCCCGAACAGGACCTGGAGCAAGTCGATGCCAGAGGCATGCCTGACACCGATAGTCACGTGGATGCTGGCTTCGCTTTCAGCCAGCGCGCTGTGGTACCAGCCATGTGGTAGGTAAAGCATGTCGCCTTGGCGAAGGATCACCTCGCTGAGTAGCTCACCGTGGCGGCTGGTCACCTGTTCTTGCATCGCCATCGTGTCATCGCCTTTCCCTCGGCCAGTCTCGGGCTGCTCCAACGGCCATTCTTCCCGGCCCTGCCAAATCTTCCAGGTCTTTTGCCCTGCCGCTTGGAGAATCCACACATCATGTGTATCGCAGTGCACATCGAGGGCCTTACTCCCCTTTTGGGAGATGTAGATGTTGGCCCACGATTCCGGGAAGCCAACTTCGCCGAACATACGCTGAATTTCGCGAAGGCCACTGGTGTATGTGTCAACGCCATTCAACACGATGCTCGCGCCTTGTGATATCCAGAAACGAACGCGGTCAGCGTCCGGCCGGAAAATCCACCCTCCGGCAGTTTGGCGAACTTGATGGCAATACTGTTCGCGCGGGACGCGCCGGCCCGACAGGAGGACCTGCAGATCGTAATCCGTCCACAGATCGGCTGCCGCCAGGGCGTCGTCTATGCTTTCAAGAGAAAGCGATTGCCCAAAGCGCTGGGGTTTGCCCGTTAGATGCACGGGCTTGATATCAAGGTAGGACTCGAGAAACTGGTCCCCGGTCAGAGGCGCGAGGAAATCATCAAACTTCATGGCTGCTACTCCTTGACGCCCTGACTCGCCGAAGCGGTTGAATCGCAACGTTTGAGAGGCTGTCTCGAAACACCTGCGATACGAGGCAGTAGGGCTGGATGGCCGGGCGGCATCGTGATTCGACCGGGTTGCGACACCTTGGACGAACAACACGATGTGGACCCCGGCCACCCGGCGGCAGCATAGCCGCGCGGGCCTGCGCTATGCGAGTGACCTGACGGACGAAGAATGGCGGATCCTGGAACCGCTGCTGCCCGGCGCGCCTGGTCGCGGGCGGCGGCGTGCCTGGCCGCTGCGCGAGATCGCCAACGCGATCTTCTACATGCTGCGGGCGGGCTGCACCTGGCGCCTGCTGCCCGACAGTTTCCCGCCCTGGCGCACGGTCTACCGCTGGTTCGTCAGGCTGCGCGATGGCGGCGTGTTCGAGGCGATCAACCATCACCTCGTCATGCTCGACCGCGAGCGCGCCGGACGCGAGGCTAGCCCGACGGCGGCGGTGATCGACAGCCAGAGCGTCAAGACCACCGAGAGCGGCGGCCCGCGCGGCTACGACGCGGGCAAGAAGATCAAGGGCCGCAAGCGGCACGCGATGGTGGACACGGATGGTCGGGGACTGACGCTCGACAACCATCCGGCCAGCATCCAGGACCGCGACGGCGCGCCGCCCTTGATGCGCATGTCGCGCGCCCGCTGGCCCTTCGTGCAACTCGCCTTCATGGACAGCGGCTACGCCGGAGACCGCGTCGCCCGTGCCACCGCGATCCGCGTCGAGATCGTGCGCAAGCCGAAGGATCAGGTCGGCTTCGCCGTTCATGCCCGCCGCTGGGTGGTCGAGCGCTTCTTCGCCGTCGACGTACACGTCGACCGGCCGAAACCGACGCCTCGCCAAGGATTTCGAGGCCACCGTCGCCTCCGCCAACGCCTTCCTCTACGCCGCCTCCGTCATCATCCTGCTGCGCCGCGTCGCACGTTCCGCATGAGATTCGAGACTGATGCGGTGGACGGCCCCTGAGCGGCATCGATGTGCCAGGCTCGCGGCTGTTGAGGGCAGCGAGCAGAGGAGCCGTCCACCATGGAGATTATCACGATCGGCCTAGACATCGCCAAGCGGGTGTTCCAGGCGCACGGAGTTGACGCCGCGGGACGCGCGGTGCTGCGGCGCAAGCTCGGGCGGGCCGAGGTGCTGGACTTCTTCCGCGCACTGCCGCCGTGCCTCGTGGGCATCGAGGCCTGCGGCACGGCGCATCACTGGGCACGCGAGATCCGGGCGCTCGGCCACCAGGTGCGGCTGATCCCGGCGGCGTACGTGAAGCCCTATGTGAAGCGCGGCAAGAGCGACGCGGCCGATGCAGAGGCGATCTGTGAAGCGGTGACCCGGCCGACGATGCGCTTCGTGCCGGTGAAGACGGCAGAGCAGCAAGCAGTGCTGGTGTTGCACCGGACCCGGGATCTCTTGGTTCGGCAGCGCACTGCGCTCGTGAATGCGCTCCGCGGGCACCTGGCCGAGTTCGGCATCGTGGCGCCTCAAGGCATGAGCCGGATCGCGGACCTGCTGGCGGTCCTGCTCGGCGAGGACGAGGCCACGCTGCCGCCGCTGGCGCGGCAGGCGCTGCGAGGCTTGGCGGCAGAGCTGGAGGCGCTTGGGACGCGGGTCGAGGAGATCGAGGCGGCGATCATCGCCTGGCACAAGGAAAGCGAAGCCAGCCGACGTCTCGCGGCCGTGCCCGGCATCGGCCCGATCACCGCATCGGCGATCGTCGCCACCGTCGGGGACGTGTCGAACTTCGCCTCGGCGCGGCACTTCGCAGCCTGGATTGGCCTCGTGCCGAAGCAGAACAGCACTGGGGGCAAGCCGCGCCAGGGCGGCATCTCCAAGGCGGGCGACCGCTACCTGCGTCGTCTCCTGGTGCTCGGGGCGACCGCGGTGATCCGCCATACCCGCATCAAGGCACGGGAGGGTTGGCTTGCGGAGCTCATCGGGCGCCGCCCGACCATGATCGCGGCCGTCGCGCAGGCCAATAAGACGGCGCGCATCGTCTGGGCGCTGCTGGCGCGAGGTGAGAGCTACCGCCCGCAACGCGGATCCTCACAGCCTGCGGGCGCATAGGCATTGAAGGTTCCCCGCCGGAGATCGCCGCGACCGGCGGGTGCGTGAGGGCGATGGTGGCGTGATGGCGTACCGGTCGAACCCGGGGCCAGGCAGAACCCGTTTAGAGTCTCGCGCCCCCGAGCGCGCGAAACTGATTGGGAGCCAGGTCGCGGATTGCATCAGGGCCAGCGGCCATGAGCCGCGCAGACAGGCCGGACACATGACCGCACCCGACCGCGGCGCCAATCGTCAAATCGACCTTGCGTCGAAGGGGCCGTCCACACAAGACTCTGAGGTGCGGTCGCCCTTCTGGCGCTCATCGCGCGATCCGCAATCCAAGACCTCGTCAGATTGTCACCACCACAGCTGAATTCGCGCGAAATCCAGCAAACGCCGCGTTGCAAGCCACCAGGCAGGCCGCGTGCCAGCGTCAAGCCTTGCGACTCCGGTCATGCCGGGCCGCCACCATACTTCCGCGGTGTGCACTTGGCCGCGGACAATAACGGCATTCTCGCCGCCCTGAAGGCTTGCCATGGGCACGACGTGCGAAACGTGGATGGGTGTTGCTATAGATGGTTGGCCCACCAGCGCGATCTGCCCCGTCATGCCCTGCTGGACCAGACTGATATCGGACTCGTGAACAAGGATATCGACGTAAATTCCCTGCCTGCCAGCAACCCTGAAGCCGGGTTCTCCGCGGCGCAGCGGGGCTCCAAGTTGCTGCGGCAGATCGCCCTCCACGACCAAGCCATCGATGGGGGAACGGGCCTCTGAGGCGGAGATGCGGAAGTCGATGTGCTGCAGTCTCGCTCTCGCCTGCTCAACCTGC
>JBIPOH010000327.1:0-3971 GCA_044379435.1 Novosphingobium sp. | reverse complement strand
TGCGACGTCAGATTGGCTCCGCGCTCGTCGAGCGCGACAGTACGAATTGGGCGGACGGCTGGCGGTGGCACCACGCCACCTTTGTCCGGTAATTCGGTTATCCTGAAATCCCAGGAAATCCGCCGCGCATAGCGATCAACCAGCTCGGCTTCCGGCGAACGGCCAATCTTTCCGCGGGCGATCACGTGCAACAGCATGGCTCCGCCCTAGTCCAGAACAACGCTGTCGGGGCGAATCATTTTTTGCCGACAGGTGAGACGAAACGGCGATGTCAGGCTGCGCCCTGATCGCCGAATGCCCACATGCGCTCGAGATTGTAGAAGCTGCGAACTTCTGGACGAAACACGTGGATGACAACATCGCCCGCATCGATCAGCACCCAGTCGGCTGCCGGGAGTCCCTCGATGCGGACATGCCCAAAACCGCCGTGCTTGATACGCTCGGCGAGCTTTTGGGCCATTGCCGCAACCTGTCTGGTCGAGCGGCCCGACGCGATCACCATGTGATCGGACACCGAACTCTTGCCCTCCAGCGGGATTGTGACGATGTCCTGCGCTTGGTCATCGTCCAGAGAACGCAGCACCAGATCAAGAAGAGAGCCTGGCGTGGCCAATTGGGACGCGGATGCAGAACTGGGGGTGACGCCGGTATCGACCGGCGAAGAGTGTAGGCTTGTCATGAGGTTGTCGATGGTCTCCATGGCTGATGGTTCAATGACGCAAGTTTCAATGGCGCCAAACTGCTCACCGCTTGCCAGCTCTTGGCTCAGGCCTGATGGGCTGGTGAGTCAGCATGTCGCGATAAGGGATGCGTTCATAGCGGCTACACCAATCCGGATCGGCTGCGCGGATGTCCGTAGCCGATCGTTTATCGGGGTCGAAACGCAAGATGATCAGCGCCGGGGCGCTCCGCTTCGCGCCAATCAGGTTCTGGCTGTGCCGCAGGCGCCAGCGGCGCAGCCAAGCCATGGCGGGGCTCGTCATGGCTTCTGCATCATACCCCGGACGGGCGACAACGGCAATCGGCATCTCATACGCGATGCGCCGCCATCCGCGCCAGCGATGAAACTGGGCAAGATTGTCCGTTCCCATCAGCCAGACAAACTGCCGGCGGGGATATCGGCGCTTGAGCAGGCGAAGCGTATCGATCGTGTACCGCGTTCCAAGGTCAGCCTCGATGGCCGTTACCCGGATAGGAGCGCAACGAGCCATTCGGATGGCAGATGCGTAGCGGATGGGCAGAGGCGCCATGCCCTCAACTGGCTTGAGGACATTGCCGGGAGAAACCAACCACCAGACCTCGTCCAACGCCAGCGCTTGGCGTGCAAAGAGGCTTATCCGGCGATGCGCGCCATGCGCCGGGTTGAAACTGCCACCAAGCAGGCCGGTTAGCACGGGTTTCAGGGGCGGACCTGCCCGGTTCCCAGCACAAGCCACTTGTACGTAGTCAGGCCTTCCAGCGCGACTGGCCCGCGCGCGTGAAGTCGCCCGGTCGCAATTCCGATCTCTGCACCCAGCCCGAACTCGCCGCCATCGGCAAACTGACTGGAGGCATTGTGCATCACGATGGCGCTATCGACTTCGGAGAGAAAACGCGCCGCGGCCTCCGCATCCTCCGTCACGATGGCATCGGTATGGCCCGAGGCATGTTTTGCGATATGCGACAGCGCGTCGTCGAGACCATCGACCACCGCGACCGACAGAACCGCATCAAGATATTCCGTATCCCAGTCCGCATCTTCGGCAGGTACAATCCGGGGATCGATGGCGCAGGCACGGGCATCACCGCGCAGCTCGCAGCCAGCGGCGATCAGCGGCTCGACAATCCCATGGGGATCAGGGAAGCGAGCGTCGACCAGCAGCGTTTCCATCGCCCCGCAGACGCCGGTGCGGCGCATTTTGGCATTCAGGGCGATCTCCTTGGCCATGCCAGGATTCGCAGCACGATCAATGAAAGTATGGTTGATTCCGTCAAGATGCGCGAGGACCGGGACGCGGGCATCAGCCTGAACCCGCGCGACGAGGCTCTTGCCGCCGCGCGGTACGATCATGTCGATCAGGCCGCTTGCCGCAAGCATCGCCCCAACTGCCGCGCGGTCCTGCACCGGAACAAGCTGGACGGCAGCTACGGGACTACCGCCCGCAACAAGCCCTTCAGCCAGTGCCGCATGGATCGCCCGGTTGGACCTCGCCGCTTCGCTGCCGCCCCGCAGCAGCGCTGCGTTACCAGATCGGATGCACAACGCAGCGGCATCGGCGGTCACGTTGGGCCGGCTTTCATAGATGATACCGATCAAGCCGATGGGAACCCGCACACGGCGCAACACAATGCCATTGGGCCGCACCGTCTCATCAATAATCTGGCCAACCGGATCATTGAGCGCAGCAACTTGCTCCACAGCACCCGCCATTGCCTCGATACGGGCCGGGTCAAGCTTCAACCGGTCAATCATTGCCGCCGAAAGGCCTGCCGCTTCGCCGTCGGCAAGATCAAGGGCATTTGCAGCCAAAATTTCAGGTGCAGAGCGGCGAAGAGCAGCGGCACCAAGGCACAATGCTTTGGCCCGCGCTGCCGATGGCATCTTCGCCAACATACGTTGAGCCAAGCGACCCTCGCGAGCGAGGTCTGCAAGCAAGGCGGTCATATCAGTGGTGGGTATTGTAGCATTTAGCGCAGTCATGGCGCGCCTTTATCATCCCGTACTTCCTCTGTCAGCCCGAATGGGGACTGCGTCCGCCAGGTCCGTTCGCGAATCGGGTTAAGCCATGAAGGGCTGACAGGGGCTGGCCGATTCGCAAAATGCGGCCTTGGCCGCGATGAGCTGCTTGAAGCGGTTCGTCGCCGGAGTCGCACGGTTCATCTTGCAGGCCACACGGAGGATTCGACCATCAGGCGGGGGGCGACTACGCGGCTTGCTCGCGCGGAACTAAGGGCACCGCGAGCCACGGGGGTTGCCATTTTTTCAGTTCGACCTCGGTCCAAGGCGGGTCCGCCGAAGCACGACGGGCGTCCGTTGAACCGCTTGCGCGCCGCTGCGGCAAGGGTACGCGGCTGGTTCCCGGATCGCGAATTCTTCATGCGCTCGAACGGCAACGTGCGTTTCATTCGGGTATCTTCACGCTTTCAGTTGCGCGTAGCTGGCGGCATTGCTGCGGCGGTTTTTGCTTGGGCGGCCATGATGGGCTGGATGCTCATCAGCCAGGCTATGTCTGGCTACTACCAGCTTTCCTTGCTCGAACGCGAAGCCGCTGTCGCCACCGCCGAAAGCCGCGTTGCGCAGTATCGCTCAGGTCTCGGCGCAGTTGCCAGCGATCTCGCCAAGCGTCAGGATTTCATCGAAAAAAGCGTGCAGGGCATGGTCGGATCACTACCGGCCGCGCTGCCGTCTGGCACGGTTTCCGATAGTGCTGCTGAAGCGGATAAGACTGTTCGCAAGATATCGATGATCCTTCCGGAAGCTACCGGGCTCGCGAAGATCGAGGCGCGGCAACTGGCATTCATTGAAGCGGTGACGCGATATGCCGATGCTCGCTCTGCGCGGGCGATGAGCGCCATGCGCAAACTCGGCCTCAATCCGGCACTCGTTGCCAATTCAGACCGCGCAGCGATGGGCGGACCGCTCATCCCGCTGGCGACAGGGTCAGGCACCAGTATCGATCCACGCTTTGCCCGCTTCGGCGCCAGCCTCGAACGGATGAATGCGTTGGAGCAGGCCCTTGTGCGAATTCCGAACACTCTGCCCGCCAACGTCGACTACGTTTCAAGTGGTTTCGGATACCGCATCGATCCCTTCACGGGAGGCGGAGCCTTTCATGCAGGCCTTGATTTCCGCGGCCCGATGGGCGCCCCAATCCGAGCCGCGGCTGCCGGAACCGTCGTGTTCACGGGCGTCAAGCAGGGTTACGGCAACTGTGTCGAGATCAGCCACGGGAATGGTCTGCTGACCCGCTATGCCCACATGTCGCGAATCG
>JBIPOH010000060.1:0-13568 GCA_044379435.1 Novosphingobium sp. | reverse complement strand
GCCCGCAAAGGCCCCCATCCCCGCGATGCAGGTGCGCAGCGATGCCGGGATCGAAGGCCCGGTCAACTTTGCCGTGCGCGATGATGTGGTGGTGATCGATGGCGTGCCCGATCTCATCGTCCTGCGGTCCGGCACTGATATGGCCACGCTCAAGCGCACCGCGCCTCCCGCGAGCGAAACTGCGCCCGCCGCCAAACCGCTGGCGACAGCGCTGGCATCCGTTCCGGCGGCTCCTGCAGAAGCCGCAAGCCCCACCGTCACTGCCAGCAGGGAACCCTGATCCATGCGCTTGAACCGCACGCTATCCGCCGCAGCGACTGATCGGGATCAGAGCGACCCGCGCGAGCAGCAGGGCGCCGAGATCATCGATCTTGCCACGCGCAATGTCCTGCCCGCCGTCACCCAGCGCAAACCCGCGCGCGATGGCATGGCCCTGTTCGCCGGGATCGTGGTCGTGGGTGCGCTGGGCGCGGTGACTTTGTGGTCGCTCGATTCGGCGCGGCAGCTCCCGTCCGGGCAAACCCGGGTTGCTGGCACTGCTGCCACGCCTGTGCCCGCCCCCGCATCGGTAGATATCGCCCCGCCAGTGCCCCCGCAGGCGATAACCCCGCCCGAAACCGCGCCGCAGCCGGTGCTGGCCGCGCCGCCCCAATCGGCTGTGCTGGGTGCGCCCGCCGCCAATCCCGCGCAATCGCCCACCGTGGTGTTCGATACCGGGACCGCGCTTTCCAATCCCGGCGTCAGCTCGGCGCCGCTCGCCAATGCCGCGCCGGGGGCCGTGCCCGGCACCACAGGCAATGCCAACGATGATTTCGCCAGCCGGATCGGCGGGGTTGGCGGCGGTTCTGCCGTAGCCTCCGCCAGCTTTGATCCGCGCACCACTGTCACGCAGGGCACGCTGATCCCGGCCGTGCTGGAAACCGCCATCGACACCGATGTGCCCGGCTATGTCCGCGCCGTCGTCTCCACCGACGTGCGCTCGTTCGATGGCAGCACCGTGCTGGTGCCGCGCTCGTCGCGCCTGATCGGCCAGTACAAGAGCGGGCTGCAAGCGGGCCAGAAGCGCGCCTACGTGATCTGGACAAGGCTCATTCGCCCGGATGGCGTTTCGGTCAACATCGGCTCGCCCGCCATCGGCTTTGCCGGCGAATCCGGGCTCACTGGCAAAGTCAGCACACATTTCTTCGAACGGTTCGGTTCGGCGATGCTGCTGTCCGTGGTCGGCGGGCTCTCTGCCATCGGCGGCAATGCGGGCATCATCGTGGCCAACAGCGGCCAATCGGCAGCGGCGGCGGCGGTGGGGCAATCGGGCCAGATCGGGCCGACCGTGCGCGTGCGCCAGGGCCAGCCGGTCCGCGTGTTCACCGCCAAGGACCTCGATTTCTCCAAGGTGACGGGCGGGTGAAGCCCGATTTGCGCATCCTGACGGGAGCTGCCTCGGATATGGCCGGATCAGATGATGGCGCAGCAGCGCCGCTGCGCAGCGTCTACCTCGATGCCTATCTCGCGCCGTTCCGGCCCTGGCTGGAGCGCGAGACGGTGACCGAAATCCTCGTCAACCGGCCCGGCGAGCTGTGGGTCGAGGATGCGGCCCAGCCCGGCATGCAGCGCATCAGCCTGCCCGCGCTCGATGATGCGCTGCTCCAGCGGCTGGCCGAACAAGTCGCGCGGATCAGCCATCAGGGCATCAACCGCGAACACCCCCTGCTTTCCGCCACCCTGCCCGATGGCGCGCGCGTTCAGCTGTGCGGCCCGCCCGCCACCCGGCGGCACTGGGCGATGGCCATCCGCCGCCACCGCCTGCTCAGCCTGCCGCTTGATGCCTATGATCGCGGGCCGCTGCTGCCGCCGAGCAATCCGCCAATGCCCGATGCGCAAGCCGATCCCATCGCGTTCCTGCGCGAAACCGTGCGCCGCCGCCGCACCATTCTGGTCTCGGGCGGCACGTCCAGCGGCAAGACCACGTTCCTGGGCGCCATGCTGCGCGAAATTCCCGCCAGCGAGCGCCTCGTGATGGTGGAAGACACCGCCGAACTGCGGCTGCCGTCGCCAAACGGCGTTGGCCTGATCGCGGTGAAGGGCGAACTGGGCGAAGCCAGAGTTTCCGCCAATGATCTGCTTCAGGCCGCCCTGCGCCTCCGCCCCGACCGGATCGTGGTGGGCGAGCTGCGCGGCACCGAAACCATCAGCTTCCTGCGCGCGATCAACACCGGGCATCCCGGCTCGTTCTCCACGATCCACGCCAATTCCCCGCGCGGCGCGCTCGAGCAGATCGCACTCATGGCGCTGCAGGCGAACATCGGCCTCACCCGCAGTGAGACGATTGCCTATGCGGCTTCGGTCATCGATGTCGTGGTCCAGCTCGACCGGGTCGATGGCAAACGCGGGATCGCCGCAATTGCCGAAGCAAAGTCGCTGGTTTCAGACTGAGCGGAGCAGGGCGCGCGCGCTCTAAAACTGCCGCCCGATGAAGATCACTACCATCGCGCCGAGGATCGAGGCGAGGCATCCTGCGCGCGTGACCGCATCGCGATCCTGTGCGCCCCAGCCAGCGGCCAGCCCGGCCACCAGCGAGCCGGCAATGCCCAGCAGGATCGTGCGCCCCAGTCCCATCGGCACCGCGCCGGGGTAAAGGTAGCGTGCCGCAAGGCCGACCAACAAGCCGCTGAAAAGGATCGATACGAGCTTGAACACGCTGCCACTCCGTCTGGCCACCGGAGTACAGGCTTATCGTGCCGCGTGCCCCTCGCGCCAGTGGATAATCATGGGGGGAACGTGCAGCGGGCTCTGGACAGTGATCTTGTCCACAAGATCGGCGACCGCCCGGGACTTTATTTGCCGACATGCAGATAGGGACTTGAAATGCCGGTTTTCACGCGCGTCGCTGCACTGCAGCATTGCTGTCATGGCGATGAAACGAATCGTACATGCGACGAGCCGAATCGATAATGCGGTGTTTACCCTCTTGTGTCTGATTCCGGTTGAGGCACTATAGGTAGTGGTCGGGTCCCGGGGGAACCTCTAAACCTAGTTAAGAGCAGCTGCAGGCGTATTGCCTGCCGCAATGGTGGCTGTCTTGCCGCCGCCTCTGGCCTTGACCTTCGAGATTGGGCGCTAGCGGGAGCGACTTGGGGAATTTTAATTCTCCTTTTGTTCCGCAGAGCGTATGATGGATAGCGCGGTTCGAGTCGGGATTTCCGACCTGCCCGCCCAAGTGAACAGGGGACTGCCCGCGTGGATTTCAGGACTGGTGACAGCGTCGTCGAGCATGACCAGAGCGAGCTCAGCCTTGCCGATGGTGCGGTGCCCGCAAACGGAAAGGCGATTGGCATGAGCGCGGACGATAAGGGCAGCGAGGCACTCGTTGCCGCGATGACCGCAGGCGTGGCTGGCGCGTTGGCCGCGGCGGTGAAGCCCGCGCCCGATTCCAAGACGATCAACGCGCGCCGCTTCACGATCGTTACGGACAGCGCACGCGATGCGCTGCTGACCGATTTCGGCAAGGACACGCTCGACGACCGCTATCTCCTGCCGGGCGAGCGTTATCAGGATCTCTTCGCGCGCGTCGCCGATGCCTATGCCGATGATCAGGATCACGCGCAGCGGCTGTATGATTACATCTCGAAGCTGTGGTTCATGCCGGCCACGCCCGTCCTGTCCAACGGCGGCACCGGGCGCGGTCTGCCCATCTCGTGCTACCTGAACTCGGTGTCGGACAGCCTCGAAGGCATTGTCGGCACCTGGAACGAGAACGTGTGGCTCGCCAGCCGGGGCGGCGGCATCGGCACTTATTGGGGCCAGGTGCGCGGCATCGGTGAATCTGTCGGCCTCAACGGCAAGACCAGCGGGATCATCCCCTTCGTCCGCGTGATGGACAGCCTCACCCTCGCGATCAGCCAAGGCTCGCTGCGCCGCGGTTCAGCCGCCTGCTATCTCGATGTGTCGCACCCCGAGATCGAGGAGTTCCTCGAAATCCGTAAACCGTCGGGCGATTTCAACCGCAAGGCGCTCAACCTGCACCACGGCGTGCTGCTGACGGACGAGTTCATGGAAGCGGTGCGCGATGGCGCCGAATTCCACTTGCGCAGCCCCAAGGATGGCTCGGTGCGCGGCACGGTCGATGCGCGCTCGCTGTTCCAGAAGCTCGTCGAAACCCGCCTTGCCACGGGTGAGCCCTACATCGTGTTCAATGACACGGTGAACCGCATGATGCCCAAGCATCACCGCGATCTTGGCCTCAAGGTCTCGACCTCGAACCTGTGCTCCGAGATCACGCTGCCCACGGGCCGCGACCACCTCGGTAACGACCGGACGGCAGTGTGCTGCCTCTCTTCGCTCAACCTCGAGACGTGGGACGAGTGGCAGGGCGACCGCCTGTTTGTCGAGGACGTGCTGCGCTTCCTCGATAACGTGCTGCAGGACTATATTGATCGCGCGCCGGACGAGATGGCCCGCGCCAAGTACTCCGCGATGCGCGAACGCTCGGTCGGCATGGGCGTGATGGGCTTCCATTCATTCCTGCAGCTTAAGGGCATCGGCTTTGAAACCGCGATGGCCAAGGCGTGGAACCTCAAGATGTTCCGCCACATCGCCGAACGCGCGGACGAAGCCTCGCTGATGCTCGCGCAGGAACGCGGGCCCTGCCCGGATGCCGCAGACATGGGCGTGATGCAGCGCTTCTCGTGCAAGATGGCGATTGCCCCCACCGCGTCGATCTCGATCATCTGCGGCGGCACTTCTGCCTGCATCGAGCCGATCCCGGCGAACATCTACACCCACAAGACGCTTTCGGGCAGCTTCGTGGTGAAGAACCCCTATCTCGAAAAGCTGCTCCAGTCGAAGTCGAAGGATTCCACCAACGTGTGGAACTCGATCCTCGAACGCGGCGGTTCGGTCCAGCACCTCGATTTCCTCTCGCCGGAGGAAAAGGCCGTCTACAAGACCAGCTTCGAGATCGACCAGCGCTGGCTGCTCGAATTCGCGGCAGACCGCACGCCCTATATCGATCAGGCCCAGTCGCTGAACCTCTACATCCCGGCCGACGTGGACAAGTGGGATCTGATGATGCTGCACTTCCAGGCGTGGGAGAAGGGCATCAAGTCGCTCTACTACTTGCGTTCGAAGTCGGTGCAGCGCGCTGGTTTTGCTGGCGGAGTGGAGGCGGACAACACCGCCGCCGCGCCGGTCATGGAACTGGCCGCCCAGCCAACCGACTACGAAGAATGCCTCGCCTGCCAGTGAAGACGCGCTCTTGAGGTTTCAAGCCATGCCGGCCAGCCTGATACAAATGGCAACACATTGCAGCTTGCCCGGCATGTCTTCGATCCGCCACACGGTTCCCGCTTGCCCCGAACCCTTCAGGCGGGCTACGCTTGCGAATAATTCGCAATTGCAAAAGGGGCCGTCTCGTGCGCAAGTTTCATCGCTGGATTTCCGTCTTCTTCGGGGTGTTCCTGCTCTGGATCGCCATAACCGGCACACTCAGCCAGATCGTGCCGCTGCTGACAGTCGGGGAGCAACCACAGGCAGAGGCCAGCGCCAAACCGGCGTTCACCTGCCCGCCAGACTACACGTGTCGGCCCAAGCCCAAGCCGGGCGATCCGCGCGCGCTGATCGGGCTGCTGCACCATCTGCACTCGGGCGAGAGCTTCGGGCCGGTGGGCGTGGCAATCGGCACGCTTTCGGGCTTCGCGATGATTTTCTTCAGCTTTTCGGGTCTGTGGCTCTACATCCAGATGTGGCGCAACCGGGCAGAGCGGAAGCTCTCGCCCCGCTGGTTCTGGAAGTAGTTCCACCCTCCGGACATGCCCTCTCGGGTGGTGGGAAACCCTCTGCCCGACACCGTTTCGCCCGCGCGGCCCGCTTCCGCGCGGGCCATTGTGCGCCTATCTTCTCGTCATTCTCCCAGCAGGATTCGCCCCATGTCCCTTCTTGAAGCCCGCAACTCCTATAAGCCCTTCGAATATCCCTGGGCCTACGAGTTCTGGAAGCGCCAGCAGCAGATCCACTGGATGCCCGAGGAAGTGCCCTTGGGCGAAGACTGCCGCGATTGGGCGCAGAAGATTTCGGACCATGAGCGCAACCTGCTCACGCAGATTTTCCGCTTCTTCACGCAGGCCGATATCGAGGTGCAGGATTGCTACCACGACAAGTATGGCCGCGTATTCAAGCCGACCGAGATCAAGATGATGCTCGCGGCCTTCTCCAACATGGAGACGGTGCACATCGCCGCGTACTCGCACCTGCTCGACACCATCGGCATGCCCGAAAGCGAATACGGCATGTTCCTCGAATACGAGGAAATGCGCGCCAAGCACGATTACCTGCAGCAGTTCGGCGTCGATTCCGATGAAGACATCGCCCGCACCCTCGCGATGTTCGGCGGCTTCACCGAGGGCCTCCAGCTCTTCGCCAGCTTTGCCATGCTGATGAACTTCCCGCGCTTCAACAAGATGAAGGGCATGGGCCAGATCGTCTCGTGGTCGGTGCGCGATGAATCGCTTCACTGCGAAGGCATCACCAAGCTGTTCCACGCCTTCGTGGCGGAACGCGGCTGCCTGACCAAGGCCGTGAAGGAAGACATCATCGATTGCTGCCAGAAGACCGTACGGCTTGAGGACGCCTTCATCGACCTCGCGTTCGAGCAGGGCCCGGTCCCCGGCATGAGCCCGAAGGAAATCAAGAAGTACATCCGCTACATCGCCGATTGGCGCCTTGGCCAGCTGGGCTTCCAGCCGATCTACATGATCGAGGAACACCCCCTCCCCTGGCTCACCCCGCTGCTCAACGGCGTCGAACACGCCAACTTCTTCGAAACCCGCGCCACCGAATACTCCAAGGCCGCCACCCGCGGCGATTGGAACACCGTGTGGTCAAGCTTCGACTCGCGCCGCAAGGCAAAGTCCGCCGGTCCGGCGAACGAGCTGGCGGCAGAGCTGGAGGCCGACATGTTCTCGGCGGCGGGGATCGCTGCGGAGTAAGGCAAGAACAAGGGAGAATGCGAGGGCCATCGCCCTCGCGCTCCCGGGAACTGGTTTATGCCGAAGGTCTTTGATTGGAACGGCTACAGGTTTCACTTCTTTGCCAACCAGGGCGATCCGCGCGAACCGCCTCATGTGCATGTCACCAAGGGGCGCGATACGGCCAAGTTCTGGCTGCGCCCTGATGTTTCGCTTGCCTATGATCGAGGCTTTTCGCCGCGAGTGCTTTCCGATCTGCTGCATGTTATAGAAGCACGGCGCGACGATATCGAAAGTGCCTGGCATGACTTTTTCGCCTGAACCCCTCGCCGTCCGGTTTGATGCAGATTCGTTCTGGGTCGAGCTCGATGATGGCCGCACGTTGGGCGTCCCGCTTGCATGGTTCCCACGCCTGCTCCACGCGACGCCAGAACAACGCGCAGCGGTTTCGCTGAGCCGCGCCGGATTGCATTGGGAAGAAATCGACGAGGATGTCTCGGTAGCCGGGCTGCTTGCCGGCAAAGGCGATCAGACGCGGCCCACCAAAGCTGCCGCCTGACCGGCAATCTTGACAATTAAAACCAAATAGGTTAAATGCCTCCCCGGATCGGGAGCAGGCGCGGCCAGCCTTCCCCCCGCTCTTCTGGCCTGCGGCGTATCCGCCAAAGGCCAACGCGGTCGGTGCGGGCTGCGGGTTAAAGGCGGGGCGTCGTCCCAAGGCCTCGCCCGGCAAATGCCGCGCACCGTGGATCACAGCCCACGCTTCGTTCGGCTCTCCGCCCCATGAAGCAGGTTGCCGGCTGGCATGCGAGCCGCCCCCGGCATCCGGGCCTGATCCCTTTCAGGTCGAGCCGGATCGGACACTGCCCCTTCCAGCCATTCGCAAGCGATGCAGCCCGGCGACGTCCTTCCCGCAGCGCCCTCAACCGGCGCCGCACCGGCCGCGCGATCCACTTGCCTTTCCCGCCAGCCGCCTCGGCGCGCCGCCAAATCCAACAGTGAAAGCTTGGATGACATCCAACGAACACGTCGGCCCGGACTTGATCCGGGCCTTGGCTTCTCACATTCGGCGCCGCGCTGGAAGACACGCCCACCCCCGTGTCAAGCACGGGGAGACGAAGACCAGGTCATCCCAGTCTAGTGCGCCGTCTCGCCGCCCTCTGCCTTCAGCCTCTCCGCCAGCACCGCGATTTCCGCAGGCTCCAGCAGCCACGTCCGCGTCGCGCGGCCTTCGCGGTGCACCGGCACCGTCAGCAGCAACCGCGCATTCTCCCGCGCGTGGGGCTTATAAAGCGTGTAGTGCAGCGCGCATTCGCGGATCGTGCCGATGATCGGCACGCGGCCTTCGAGGTCGATCATCGTGGCCGCCTGATCCCACGGGATTTCGGCAAGAGTTACCCCAGCCATCAAACGTCCAGATTGGCCACGTTGAGCGCGTTTTCCTGAATGAAATCGCGGCGCGGTTCGACCACGTCGCCCATCAGGCGGGTGAAGATCTCGTCGGTCACGTCCGCGTCTTCCATCTTTACCTGCAGCAGCGAACGCTGCGAGGGATCGAGCGTGGTTTCCCAGAGCTGATCGGCGTTCATTTCGCCAAGGCCCTTGTAGCGCGAGATCGAAAGGCCCTTGCGGCCCGCCACCAGCACTTGATCCAGCAGTTCGGATGGCCGGGTGATCCCCGCGCTCTCCTTGGCCGCCGGGCGGACGGGAACGGCGGCCACTTCGCCCTCGCCTTCCTGCTCTTCGGAAACCATTTCCGGTTCGGGCTCGGCCGCGGCGGCTGCGCTGCTGCGCACCAGCCGCGCAGGCACGGCATAGACTTCGGCCTGCTCTCCGGCGAGGCGGGCGAGCTTGCGCGCTTCGGCGCTGGAGAGGAACCCGGCCTCGATCGGGTGCTGATCGGTCACGCCGCGCCAAACGCGCCGGATGGCATAGCCGCCTTCCGGGGTCACTTCAGCGACCCAGCGCGCCTCGCGGTCGCCCCGGTCGAGCCAGCGTACGCTGGCGGCCAGCGCCGCTTCCCGCGCAGCAGCGGTCATTTCCGGTTCGAGCGCGCCTGCCAGAGCCAGCGCCTCGATGATTGCAGGGTCATAGCGCTTGGGCGCAAACGCCATCAGATTGCGCAGCCGCAGCGCGTGCTCGACGAGGCTGGCAAGATCCGCCCCGCTGCGCGCGCCGCCAGCGGTTTCCAGCACGCGGCCTGCCAGCCCTGCCTCGACCAGATAGCGATCCAGCGCCGGGCCGTCCTTCAGGTAGACCTCGCTGCGGCCCTTCGCCACCTTGTAGAGCGGCGGCTGGGCAATGAAGAGGTGGCCCGCGCGGATGATCTCGGGCATCTGGCGGTGGAAGAACGTGAGCAGCAGCGTGCGGATATGCGCGCCGTCGACGTCGGCGTCGGTCATGATCACGATCTTGTGATAGCGCAGCTTGCCGAGGTTGAATTCGTCGCGGATGCCGGTGCCCATCGCCTGAATCAGCGTGCCGACTTCCTTGGAACCGATGATCCGGTCAAACCGGGCGCGCTCCACATTCAGGATCTTGCCCTTCAGCGGCAGAATCGCCTGAAAATGGCGATCGCGCCCCTGCTTCGCCGAACCGCCTGCCGAATCACCCTCGACAAGGAACAGTTCGCACTTGGCGGGATCGCGCTCCTGGCAGTCTGCCAGCTTGCCGGGCAGGCTGGCGATATCCATCGCGCCCTTGCGCCGGGTCAGCTCGCGCGCCTTCTTCGCGGCTTCGCGCGCCGCAGCGGCATCGATCACCTTCTGGATCACCGCGCGGGCATGGGCGGGGTTTTCCTCCAGCCATTCGCTCATCTTGTCGGCCATCAGGCTTTCCAGCGGCTGGCGGACTTCGGAGCTGACCAGCTTGTCCTTGGTCTGCGACGAAAATTTCGGATCCGGCAGCTTGACCGAGACGATCGCGGTCAAGCCCTCGCGCATGTCGTCGCCCGTCAGGCTGACCTTTTCCTTCTTGAGCATACCCGAACGATCCGCGTAGCCGTTGAGCGTGCGCGTCAGCGCCGCGCGGAAGGCGGCGAGGTGCGTGCCGCCATCGCGCTGCGGGATGTTGTTGGTGAAGGCGAGGACGTTCTCGTAATAGCTGTCGTTCCATTCCAGCGCGACATCGATGCCCACGCCGTCGCGGCTCGCCGAAATGGCGATCGGCTCGGGCATCAGCGGCTGCTTGTTGCGATCAAGGTACTGCACGAACGCGCCGATCCCGCCGACGTAGTAGAGATCGTGCTCGGCCACTTCGGCATGCCGCTTGTCGCGCAGCAGGATGCGCACGCCCGAATTGAGGAATGCCAGCTCGCGGTAGCGATGCTCCAGCTTGTCGAAATCGAACTCCAGCACGTTCTTGAACGTGTCGTGGCTGGCGGCAAACGTTACGCGGGTGCCTTTCTTGACCCCGCCCTTGCCATCATCGGGGGCAGGCCCGTTCACGCGCAGCGGGGCGACCGCGTCGCCATGCTCAAAGCGCATCCAGTGCTCCTCACCGTCGCGCCAGATCGTGAGTTCGAGCCATTCGGACAGCGCGTTCACCACCGAAACGCCGACGCCGTGCAGCCCGCCGGAAACCTTGTAGGCATTGTCGTCGCTCGTGTTCTCGAACTTCCCGCCCGCGTGGAGCTGAGTCATGATCACTTCAGCGGCAGAAACGCCTTCTTCGGCATGGATGCCAGTGGGAATGCCGCGCCCGTTGTCTTCGACCGAGACCGAGCCATCGGGGTTGAGTTCGATCAGCACCAGATCGCAGTGCCCGGCCAGCGCCTCGTCGATGGCGTTGTCCGACACCTCGAACACCATGTGGTGCAGGCCCGAGCCATCGTCGGTATCACCGATATACATGCCAGGGCGCTTTCGCACCGCATCGAGCCCCCGCAGGACCTTGATGGAATCGGCGCCATATTCATTGGCGTTGGGGACGTTTTCATTCGTGCTGGCCATGATCCGGTGCATAGGCATTCAAGGGCAATTTCCCAAGCGAATCCGGTCTGTTTTGCACAAGGCAGAGCCTCGTTTCACGCGCCGCACCGAGGGGGACTGGCGGACCGCGCGCAATCGTGCTGAAACGCCCGCATCATATCCCACGCAAAGGACTTTTCCGCGATGCCCAAGCTGTTGACCGGTGCGCTCTGCGCCGCCGTTCTGAGCACGACCATGCTGGCTTCCGGCGCGCTTGCTGCGCCTGCCGCAAAAGTCGATCCTTATGGCGGCGAGGCGGAGTTCCGCAGCCTGTACAAGGAACTGGTCGAGACCAACACGACCCTTTCCTCCGGCAGCTGCACGCTGGCGGCAGAGCGCATGGCCGCCCGGCTCAAGACCGCAGGCTTTACCGACGACCAGCTGACGCTGTTCGCCACGCCCGAAAAGCCGAAGGAGGGCGGCCTTGTCGCCGTGATGCCGGGAACGTCGAAGACCGAAAAGCCGATCCTGCTCCTCGCCCACCTCGATGTGGTTGAAGCCAAGCGCGAGGACTGGGTGCGCGATCCCTTCACGCTGATCGAGGAGGACGGCTACCTCTATGCGCGCGGCACGGTGGACGACAAGGCAATGGCCGCCAGCTGGGTCGATACGCTGATCCGCTTCAAACAGGAGGGCTTCAAGCCCAAGCGCACGCTCAAGCTGGCGCTGACTTGCGGCGAGGAAACGACTTATGCGTTCAACGGCGCCGAATGGCTGGCGGCCAACAAGCGTGATCTGATCGATGCGGCCTTCGCGCTCAATGAAGGCGGCGGCGGGCGCACCGATGGCAAGGGCGTTTCGGAAGGCGGCAAGCTGGTCGTCGAGACCATTCAGGTCGGCGAAAAGGGCGTCCAGAACTACCGCCTCGAAACCCGCAATCCCGGCGGGCACAGCTCGATCCCCGTGCGCGACAACGCGATCTACCAGCTCGCCGCCGCGCTGGTGAAGCTGCAGGGCTACGACTTCAAGCTCGAGCTTTCGGACACGACGCGCGCGTTCTTCGCCAAGGCCGGTGCGCAGCGCACCGACGAAATGGGCAAGGCGATGCAGGCGATTGCCGCCAATCCCGCGGACACCACCGCCGAGGCCGTGCTCAACACCGACCGCACGTTCCATTCGATGCTGCGCACCACCTGCGTTGCCACGCTGACCGACGGCGGCCATGCCAACAATGCGCTGCCGCAGCGCGCCGGGGCCAACGTCAATTGCCGCATCTTCCCCGGCCATTCGGTGGAGGAAGTGCAAAAGGAATTGCAGGACGTGGTCGCCGATAGCGGCGTGAGCGTCACACTCGCCCCGCCGCTGCGCCCGCTCGCCAAGACCCCGCCGCTCGATCCCGCGATCATCGGCCCGATGGAAAAGCTCGCCGCCAAGTACTTCCCCGGCGTGGCCGTGGTGCCGACGATGTCGACCGGTGCGACCGACGGCATCTTCCTCGCCGCTATCGGCATCCCGACCTACGGGGTGCCCGGCACGTGGCTCAACCCGGACATGAACGGCATCCACGGCCTCAACGAGCGGATCGAGATCAAGGCGCTGATGACCGGGCGTGCCTATCTCTATGAACTGGTAAAGGCCTACACCAAGTAGTCATCCCTCTGAAATCATTCTGATTGCCTGACGAAAGCCCCGTCCTGTCCGCAGCGTCATGCACCTGTGGACAGGAAAGGCACCAGCCCCTTGACGGGTCAATCGCGCATGTGTTCTCTTTCGGCCATGCGTCACGAAGCGGTCATCCGCGTCCCTCAAATCGCACACGGCAGGCGCCTTGCGCCCCTTGCGGGCGGGACAAACGGCGCGTTCTTGCGAAAGGGCCGGACGGGAGCATGCTTCACAGGGCGCTGATCGAGCGGGCGGCTGCGGCCAGACCCCATAGTGGCAGTCCTCACGGGGACCAATCTGCCGTGCTTGGCCACGATCGCCACCTTTCGAATTGCCCGGCGCTGGTGCTCAATGCCGATTACACCCCGCTCAGCTACTATCCGCTAAGCCTCTGGCCTTGGCAGACCGCGATCAAGGCGGTGTTCCTCGAACGAGTCGATATTGTCGCGACCTATGAGCGCGAAGTGCACAGCGCCTCGCTCGACATGAAGATCCCCTCGGTCATTGCGCTGCGCCAGTATGTACGGCCCAGCGAGTTTCCGGCCTTCACGCGCTTCAACCTGTTTCTGCGTGACAAGTTCCAGTGCCAGTATTGCGGCTGCCCGGACCAGCTAACCTTCGATCACGTCGTCCCGCGCCGCCTTGGCGGGCGCACGACGTGGGAGAATGTCGTGGCGGCCTGCGCGCCGTGCAACATGCGCAAGGGCGGGCGGACCCCGGCGCAGGCAGCGATGCACCTCATCACCCAGCCGATCCGGCCCACCTCATGGCACCTGCAGGAACGCGGCCGCCTGTTTCCGCCGGGCCACCTCCATGAAAGCTGGCGCGACTGGCTCTACTGGGATGTCGAACTCGAATACTGACCTACCGGTCAGAGCACGAAATCGGCCGCGCTCAGGCTTGAAACTCCGTCCACCCGGATCATGAAATCGGCGATCCCGTCGCCGTTATGATCGCCATAGACATAGACGCCGGACGGGCTGGCGACGGTGCGCACTTCGCCGATCCGGCTGTCGGCAGTGTTGAAGGCAGCCGTGCC
>JBIPOH010000059.1:0-13578 GCA_044379435.1 Novosphingobium sp. | reverse complement strand
GGCCCCGATCCGCTCTATCCGCCGCGCGAAGGTGATTATCACTGGTTCGACGGCGACGGCATGGTCTTCGCGTTCGAGTTTGCCGATGGCCGCGTCTCGATGCGCAACCGCTGGGTGAAGACTGAGAAGTTCGAACTGGAGAAGGCCGCCGGGCGCCGCCTGTTCGGCATTTTCGGCAATCCGATGACATCCGACCCCAGCGTGCAGGGTAAGCGCTACAACACCGGCAACACCAACGTGATCCTGCACGGCGGGCAACTCCTCGCGCTCATGGAAGGCGCGCCGCCCGTCGCGCTCGATCCACGCAAGCTGGATACGCTGCACGAGGAAACCTACGGCGGCCTCGTCACCTCCAGCTTCTCGGCCCATCCCAAGGTGGACTATGCCACGCGCGAGATGATCAACACCGGCGCTGCGATCCACGGCATGATGGGCCCGGCGGAAATGCGCTACGATATCGTCGCGGCGGACGGGACGATCCGCAAGACCGAGTTCATCCCGATGCCGCACTTCAGCCTGATGCACACCTTCCTGCTGACGGAAAACTGGGCGATCTTCCCGTTCATTCCGATCGACACTGACCTGAAGCGCTTTGCCGCTGGCGGGCCGATGACCGCGTGGGTGAACGACCGCCCGACCAAGTTTGCGGTGATGCCGCGCGAGGGCACGGCGGACCAGATCAAGTGGTTCGAGTTCGAGCCGCGCCACATGTTCCACGAGCTCAACGTGTGGGAAGAAGACGGCAAGATTCTGGCGGATGTCGCCGCTGCCAATGGCACCGCGCTGTTCCCGGACGAGACCGGCGCGCGGCGCACCCACGGCGACACCCAGCAGAGCCTGCGCCGCTGGACCATCGACCCCACCGGCAACACCGGCTGGATCAAGGAAGAAGTGCTCAACGGGCGCGATATCCAGTTCCCGAGGCCTGACGACCGCCTGATGACGCGCAAGAGCCGCCACAGCTTCGCCAACATCAACCTCAAATCGCGCGATGGCCGCGTGGAGGGCATGGACGCCGTCCTGCGCTATGACACCCAGACGGGCGAGGAGGACATCTGGCACTTCGGCCCCGGCGCGGCGGCGGGTGAACTGGTATTCGCCCCGCGCCTTGGCAGCACGGAGGAGGCGGATGGTTATGCCATGACGCTGGTTCATCCCGCGAACAGCGGCACCAGCGAGCTTGCCATCTTCGCCGCCAAGGACATTGCCGCAGGCCCGATTGCCCGCGTCCTTATCCCCTTCCGCGTGCCCAGCGGCTTCCACTGCAACTTCTACGCCGAGGACAATCCGCTCTACCAGCAGACCCTCGCGAACTGATCCCTTTCACGAAAGCGCCCCATGACCACGATTCCCGCGCACCTTGCGCAATTTGCCGCCGATGGCAGCTGGACCAACATGACCATCGGCGATTACGCGCGCCGGTGGGCCGAAACCGATCCCGACAAGGTCGTATATCTCGGCGATCCCGCCTCGCCGACTTATGCCAGCCTCTTGGCTGACGGCGAGGCGCTGGCGCGGGCGCTGCGTGATCTGGGCCTGCGCACGGGCGACGTGATCGGCTTTCAGGTGCCCAACTGGGTCGAAGCTTCGGTGATCAACCTGGCCGCCAACCTCGGCGGTTTCGTGGTCGCTCCGATCGTGCCGATCTACCGCGATGCCGAAGTGATCCAGATGCTGGGTGATTGCGGGGCCAAGGCCTATTTCGTGGCGGAAAGCTTCCGGGGCTACGATTTCGCGGGGATGATGGACCGGGTGCGCGCGCACCTGCCGGAACTCAGCCACGTGATCTACGTGCGCCCCACCGAACGCACGCCGGATTATGCTGCACTGGTGGAGCATGGGCGGGGCCTCAATACCCCGCTCGAAAAGGTCGACCCGAATGCGCTGAAGCTCGTTCTTTATACCTCAGGCACCACGGGCCGGGCCAAGGCGGTGCTCCACTCGCACAACACGCTGGACCGCGTCGCGCAGTTCGGCCGCCAGTACAGCGGCGTTGCGAACGATGTGACGCTGATGCCCTCGCCCGTCACGCACATTTCCGGCTTCTCCGGCGGGCTGGAAAAGCCGTTCGCTTCGGGTAGCCAGGTCGTGCTGATGGAGGTGTGGAAGGCCAAGGAGGCGGTCGAGCTGATCGATCGCTACGGGATCACCTCAACCGTCGCTGCCACGCCGTTCCTGCAGGAACTGTGCGATGCTGCCGATGCCGCCGGATCCAAGCTGCCCACTTTCCGCCGCTTTGCCTGCGGCGGCGCGGCGATTCCCTCGGAGCTCGTCTACACCGCCAACAAGCGCCTTGCCCACGCCTGCGCCTACCGCGTCTATGGCAGCAGCGAAGTGCCGCTGGCGACGCCGGGTGTCCTGCCGGAGGAAAGCCTCGAACTCGCCGCCGAGACCGATGGCCGGCCGCTCGATTACGAACTGCGGCTGGTGGACGATGATGGCAACGAAGTGCCCCACGGCAGCGACGGCGAAATCCTCGTGCGCGGGCCGGCGATGTTCCTCGGCTATGCCGACGAAGCGCAGACCCGCGAGGCGCTCACCGAAGACGGCTTCTTCAAGACCGGCGATATCGGCCGTATCACCCCCTCGGGCTCGCTGGTCATCACCGGGCGCAAGAAGGACCTCATCATCCGCGGCGGCGAGAATATCAGCGCCAAGGAAATCGAGGATGTGCTCCACCTGCATCCGGCAATCAAGGAAGCCGCCGTGGTTTCCATGCCGCACGCGCGGCTGGGCGAAGGGATTTGCGCCTACCTGATCCCCGAAGGCGCGGAGCAGCCGGACATGGCCGCGCTATCGGCCTTTGTCAGCGAGGCGGGCCTTGCCAAGCAGAAGTGCCCCGAGCGCATCGAATGGGTCGACAGCTTCCCGCGCACCGCATCGGGCAAGATCCGCAAGGACGTGCTGCGCACGATGATCAAGGAGAAGGTGGCGGCGGAAAAGGCCGGGTAAGGCGCGGCGCCGCCCACCTCCCACACCGCACACAACCCACACCGCCCACCCGTTCCGTCACCCGGGGTCAGGCTTCTATGGTCAAGCGCCGCGCCCGACGAAAAGCCTAACCCCGGATCAAGTCCGGGGTGACGAAATGGGGATGCGCACTTCCTCGCTTAACTCGCGGGTTACAGTGTCGGGGAACGACCGTTGGTCCGCAGCTACGAAAAAGCCCCCTCGCCTTGCGGAGAGGGGGCTTTTCCGATCAGCCGATCAGCAGAGCGAGGCTCAGTTCCCCGCCGCCTGCATCGCGGCCATCGCCGCGCCGATAGCACTCTGGATTTCACCCGGACGCGGATTGCGGCGCAAGGTCAGGCCGCCATTGATCTGCAGGTTCTGGCCCGACATGAAGCAATCGTCGCTGACGACCCACAGCGCAGCCTTGGCGATGTCTTCCGACGTGCCGACGCGGCCCAGCGGATATTCCTTGGTGAAGGCATCGACGAGGCCGGGCACCGCGAACGACTGTTCGGTCATCGGGCTTGCGGTGAAGCCGGGCGACAGCACGTTGGCGCGGATGCCCTGCGGGCCATACTGGTTGGCAACGCAGCGGATCAGCGCCTCGGACCCCGCCTTGGTGGCGATATAGGCCGCGTGATCGTCGATGATGCACTGCGTGGTCGCCGACGAGATCTGCACCAGCGAACCGCCATGCGGCATCGCGCGGACGAAGGCGCTGAGGAAGTAGTGCACGCCCTTCAGCTGCAGCGCGATGATCTGGTCGAGCTCTTCCTCGGTGATCTCGTGCAGGCCCTTGAGCAGGCCCCAGCCGGTGGCGTTGATGGCGATATCGACCTTGCCGTGGCGTTCCAGCACCGTGGTCGCCAGCGCTTCCACATCGGCCTTCTTCGAAAGGTCGCACAGCGCCCAATCGCCCGCGATGCAGCCGGCAAAGCGCGAGAGCTCATCCGCCTTGCGCCCCGCAACCACCACCTTGGCGCCTGCATCGGCCAGCGTGCGCGCGATGTGCTGGCCCATGTTGCCCGCACCCGCCGCACCGACAACGACGGCGACCTTGCCCGAAAGATTGGTCATGGATTCTCAGTCCTTTGCCGTGAGGAACTTTGCGGTAGCAACACCATCGGGGCCATAGACCGGCTCCGAGATATCGCAGCGATACTTGCGCGTGGTGGCGCCCAGAATGGTGAAGCCCCCCAGATGCGCGCCCATCTTGAAATAGGATTCGGCCAGCAGGTGCACGGCGAGATCCTCTTCCGAATCCCACTCCTCGAACACGTGGATGCGGCCAAGATTGTGGGGATCGAGGCTCCACGCGTAGTGACGGCAGCCCTTCTCCACCAGCGCCATGTCGATCAGCGGCTGAGCATCCTTCAGCACCTCGTCGCGCACTTCCGGCGCAAAATCGATCTCACCTGCGACAACAACGATCATTAAGAATACCCCTTCAGGACTGCAAAGCTGCGGCTCTTGTAGAGCCAGGTTCCGCCGCGCTTGACGTAAGTGTCCTCGTAGCGGCCGATGCTGCGGCGCAGATTGCCTTCGAGGTCCTCGAGCGTCTCGTTGGTGTAGATGCGGCCTGTCGCCGTATCGCCGTCGATGACGATGGTCGCGGTCTGCTGGAAGAAGCCCACGAAGGCGAAAGTGCTCATCGCGCCCTGCCATAGGCCGACGATCGATTCCTTGCCGTTCACCATGGTGCCCGCCAGATCCCAGACGGCATCATCCGCCCAGAGCGCGCCCCAATCAGCAGCGTCGCGCCGGAACACGGCATCGGCGTAGTTGTCATGCAGCGCGCGGATCGCGAGCTGATCCTCGATTGGTCCGGTGATAGCCATATTCTCTCCCGATTTTGGGCGAGCCTAAGGCGATTCAGAAGCGTCAGAAACTATCATTTCCGCGCGCTGCGAGCCCCTGCGATTTGGCTATTCTGACACGGCAAAAGCCCGCGTCTGCCGGGCACGAACCATGGATGGAGAGCGCGATGGATCTGGGTCTCAAGGGCAAGAAAGTCATCATGAACGGCGGGGCCCGCGGCATCGGCCTCGAAATCCTCAAGATCCTCACCAGCGAAGGCGCCGACGTCGCGTTCTTCTCGCGCGATCAGGGCAAGATCGACGCGGCACTCGCCGTCCTCGCGGGCAATCCCGGCAAGGTGCATGGCGAAGCGTTCGACATGACCGGCAATATCGAAGGCTATGTGGCGTGGCTGAACGGCGCGGTGGAGAAGCTGGGCGGCTGCGACATCTTCATCAACATGGCCAGCGTTTCGGGCGCTGGCGCCACGCAGGACTGGCAGAAGTGCCTTGATGTGGACATCATGGCGGCGGTGAAGGGCATCGAGACGCTGACCCCGGCACTCGAAGCATCGGGCGCTGGCTCGATCATCGTGATGTCGTCCACTGCGGCGGTCGAGACGTTCATCATGCCGCAGGCCTATAACGCGATCAAAGCCGCGCTGATCACCTATGCCTCGCAGCTTTCGCAGGCGCTCGCGCCCAAGGGCATCCGGGTCAACACTGTCTCGCCCGGCCCGATCGAGTTCCCCGGCGGCAGCTGGGAAATGATCCAGGGCGCGATGCCGGACTTCTACAACAGCATCAAGGCGCAGATGCCGATGGGCCGCCTCGGCGCGCCGGACGAAGTGGCGCGCTCGGTCGTGTTCCTCGCCAGCCCGGCCTCGTCCTATTCCACCGGCGTCAATCTGGTGATCGACGGCGGCTTCACCAAGCGCGTCCAGTTCTGATCCGGAGCGGCGGCACACCATGAGCAAAACCCCCCGCGAACTCGCCGAAACCATGCTCGCCTGCATCGATGCGGGCGACTGGACCGGGCTGATGGCGATCACTTCACCCGATTATGTCGTCCACGAACCGCCGGAGCTTCCCTTCGGCGGTGACTGGAAGGGGCAGGACGCGCTGATCCGCCTGTTCCCCCACGTGTGGAGCTACTGGGACGACGTGGTGGTCGACCGGCTGGGCATCCTGACGGACGAGAACTACTTCTGCCTGCAACTGCGCATGACGATAACCTCGAAGCTGACGGGCAACCGCATCAGCACCTCGCTAGCAGAGACGACGCGCTGCGTGGACGGGCTGATGGTGGAATACACCATCCACTATCACGACACCGCGCTGGTCGCCCGCGAGGCCGGCCCGCCGCGCCCCGGTGCGGTGAAGCTGGAGGGCTGAGGCATGGATCGTCTGAAGGGCAAAGTCGCCATCGTCACCGGCGCGGCCAAGGGCCTTGGCGCGGCGGACGCGCGGCTGTTCGTGGCCGAGGGCGCGCGGGTGATCCTCACCGATGTGGATGATGCCGCTGGCAGCGCGCTTGCCGCCGAACTGGGCGATATGGCCGAGTATCAGCGCCTCGACGTGACGAGCGAAGCCGCATGGGAAGCGCTCGTGGCCGATGTGGTTGCGCGTCACGGGCGGCTCGATATTCTGGTCAACAACGCGGGCGTCGTCGAATTCGGCGATCCCGAAACGCTGACAGAGGCGAACTACCGCAAGATCATGGCCGTCAGCATCGACGGCGTGGTGTTCGGCACCAAGCACGCCATCCCCGCGATGGCCGCGAATGGTGGCGGCTCGATCGTCAACATGGCCTCCATCGCCGCGATCCAGGGCGAACCGACTTTCGCTGCCTATAGCGCTGCCAAGGGCGCCATCGACGCCTATACCCGTGCCACCGCCGCTTACTCGATCAAGAATGGGCGCGGCGTGCGGGCCAATTCGGTGCTGCCTGCCGGGATCGATACGCCGATGGTGCGCAGCCTTGGCGGCAAGCTGGCCGATCTGGGTGCAGCGGCCCCGTTGCACGACAACGCCACGGCGATGAACCGGCTGGGCGAGCCCGCCGATGTGGCGAACCTCGTGCTGTTCCTGGCCTCGGACGAAAGCCGTTTCATCAACGGCCAGAGCCATGTGATCGACGACGGCGCATCGATCATCGCCGGCGGAACGGTGCCACGCACAGACAGATAGCTTTGGGGGAGGTGATTGCGCAGAACTCTGCGCTTACCTATCACTTTTATGGCTTCTCAAGCATCGCGCTGGGTGGCCATGTGATTCCATGATCTGCGCGCGGCCAATGCTGCTGCGCGCGGCCTCGCAACCGGGAGATTGAAGGTGCAACTGAGCCGCGACCAATTGCTGCAGGCCTATCGCCAGATGAAGGTCATCCGCGAATTCGAGGAACGCCTCCACATCGATATCCAGACCGGCGAGATCGCGGGCTTCACGCACCTCTACTGCGGCCAGGAAGCCGTCGCGGTCGGCGTGTGCGAGCATCTTTCGAGCGATGACAAGATCGTCTCCACCCACCGCGGCCACGGCCACTGCCTGGCCAAGGGCTGCGACGTGAACGGCATGATGGCCGAAATCTGGGGCAGCCGCGAAGGCCTGTGCAAGGGCAAGGGCGGCTCGATGCACATTGCCGATATCGACAAGGGCATGCTGGGCGCGAACGGCATCGTCGGCGCGGGCGCGCCGATTGCGGTGGGCGCGGGCATTGCCGCCAAGATCGATGGCAAGGGCCACGTTTCCATTGCCTTCTCCGGCGACGGCGCGTGCAACCAGGGCACCACGTTCGAAGCCATGAACATGGCCGTCGTCACCAAGGCGGCGTGCATCTTCGTGTTCGAGAACAATCACTATTCCGAACACACCGGCTTCGAATACGCGGTTGGCACCGACAAGGACATCGCCAGCCGCGCGCAGGCCTTTGGCATGAAGGTGTGGCGCGGTGACGGCACGGACTTCTTCTCGGTCTATGAAACGATGCGCGAAGTGCTCGAATATGTCCGCGTTCCCGGCAATGGCCCGGCGGCGGTCGAGTTCGATACCGAGCGCTTCTTCGGCCACTTCGAAGGCGATCCGCAGCGCTATCGCGGCCCGGGCGAACTGGACCGCATTCGCGAAACGCGCGATTGCATCAAGAAGTTCCGCGCCAGTGTGACCGGTGCCGGTCTGCTCAGCGATGCCGATATCGATGCTGTCGATGCCGACGTGATGGAAGCCATCGAAACCGCCGTGGCCAAGGCCAAGGCTGCCGACCGGCCCACCCCCGAGGACGTCCTCTCCGACGTCTATATCTCGTACTGAGCCCCCAGGAGCGCGACCAATGGCAAGAATGATGTATCGCGAGGCGGTCCTCTCCACGATCGCCGAGGAAATGGAGCGCGACGAAAACGTCGTCGTGCTGGGCGAGGACGTGGTGGGCGGCAACGGCACGGCGGGCGGCCCCGAAGCTATCGGCGGCATCTGGTCGACCTCGGCCGGCCTTTACGGCAAGTTCGGCGGCGACCGCGTGATCGACACCCCGATCTCGGAAAGCGCGATCATGGGCGCGGCGGCCGGCCTTGCGCTGGCGGGCAAACGCCCGGTGGCCGAGCTGATGTTTGCAGACTTCATCGGCGTCTCGCTCGATCAGATCTGGAACCAGCTCGCCAAGTTCCGCTACATGTTTGGCGGCAAGACCAAGTGCCCGGCGGTGATCCGTATGGCGTGGGGCGCAGGCTACAACGCAGCGGCGCAGCACAGCCAGGCGGTCCACCAGATCCTGACGGGCATGCCCGGTCTCAAGGTCGTGATGCCCAGCACCCCGGCCGATGTGAAGGGCCTGCTGCGCACCGCGATCCGCGATGATGATCCAGTGATCTTCCTGGAGCACAAGGCGCTCTACGGCGTGAAGGGCGAAGTGTCCGACGACAAGGACTTCATGATCCCCTTCGGCCACGCGCGCCTCACCCGCGCAGGCAACGATGTCACCATCGTCTCCACCGGTCTCCTCCTCGGCTTCTGCGAAGCCGTGGCGGACAAGCTGGCGGCGGAAGGCATCGGCTGCGACGTGATCGATCCGCGCACCACCAGCCCGCTGGATGAAGAAGCGATCCTCGATTCGGTCGAAGTGACCGGCCGCCTCGTCGTGGTCGATGAAGCCAATCCGCGCTGCGGCTTTGCCGGTGATATCTGCGCGATGGTGGCGGAAAAGGCTTTCGCCAGCCTCAAGGCTCCGCCGCTCAGCGTCACCCCGCCGCACACCCCTGTCCCGTTCGCGCGCGAGCTGGAAACCGCGTACCTGCCCTCGATCCCCAAGATCGAAGCCGCGGTGCGCAAGGTCCTCTCCTACCGCTAAGGAAGCCGTCATGGCCGATATCCGCCCCTTCTGCATGCCCAAGTGGGGCATCGAAATGACCGAGGGCACCATTGCCGAATGGATGGTCCAGGAAGGCCAGGCGTTCACGCGCGGCCAGGTCATCTGCCTCATTGAAACCGACAAGATCACCAACGAAGTCGAAGCGGAATACGATGCAGTGCTGAAGCGCTTGCTCGTGCCCGCCAGCGATCAGCCGCACCCAGTGGGCGCGCTGCTGGGCGTGTTCACCGATCCCGCCACCACGGATGCCGAAGTCGATGCTTTCATCGCGGCATTCAAGCCGGCGGAAACCGGCGTTGCCGCCAAGGCGGCCACCGCCGAAGCCGCGCCTGCCGCCGCTGCTACTGCGCCTGAGCCGACTCCTGCTCCTGCCGCTGCTGCGCCCAAGAAGATCGTCACCAACCGCCCGATCAGCCCCGAAGCGCTGAAGCTGGCCGAAGCCAATGGCGTGGATATCGAGCCCATTCAGGGTTCGGGCCGGGGTGGCCGCATCACCTATCAGGATGTGGTGCAGGCCATGCGTCCCGAACGCGCGCTTGCGCTGGGGGGCCCGGCGGAGCTGCCGCAAGTGTCGCAGGCGGTCTACGCCTCGCCGCTCGCTGCGCGCCTTGCCGCGCAGTATGGCATCGACCTGTCCACGCTCAAGGGCACTGGCCCGCGCGGCCGCATCTCGAAGGCCGACGTGCTTGGCGCGGTGAAGCCTGCCGTGCCGGAAGCCGCCCCTGCCCCCGCGTTCGGCGCGCCGTTCGTGGCGGTCGCCAACACGCCGGTCGTCCAGCCGTTCGACAAGGTCCGCAAGGTCGTCGCTCGCCGCCTGACCGAGGCCAAGCAGACCATTCCGCACTTCTACCTGCGCGTCTCGGCGCGAGTCGACGAACTGGTGGCGCTGCGCAAGACGGCCAATGTCGTCATGGGCACCAAGGCTTCGATCAACGACTATCTGGTCAAGGCCGTCGCCATGGCGCTGGTCCGCCATCCGGATGTCAACGTGCAGGTAGCCGCCGATGCGGTGCACAGCTTCCCGCACGCCGACGTGGCGATAGCAGTCGCCAGCCCCAAGGGCCTCGTCACCCCGATCGTGCGCCAGGCCGACCGGATGCACATCGCCCAGATCGCGGCCACCACCCGCGCGCTGATCGACAAGGCGCAGGCTGGCCGCCTGAGCTTCGAGGACATGGACGGGGGCACCTTCTCCATCTCGAACCTTGGCATGTTCGGGATCGAGGAGTTCGACGCGATCATCAATCCGCCGCAGGGCGCGATTTTGGCCGTCGGCGGGATCAACCGCGTCGCGGTGGAGACGGCAGACGGTGACATCGCGTTCGAGGGCCAGATCAAGCTCTCGCTCTCGGTCGATCACCGCGCCATCGATGGCGCGGCGGGCGCTGCCTTCCTGCAGACGCTCAAGGCCCTCATCGAAACGCCGGAATCGCTGTTCGCCTGATGGGGCGGGTAAGGTGATCGGCAGGCCCATCCGGCAGGTCGCCTACTTCTGCGCCGACGTGCGCGCAGCAGCGGCTGCGCACCACGCGGCGTTTGGCTCTGGGCCGTTCTTCGTGGCGGACAACATCCCCGTTGCACGATCGGTGCATCGCGGGGTGGAACGCGTACTCGATCATTCCTCGGCCTATGGCCAGTGGGGAGACGTGATGATCGAGTTCGTGCAGCAGAACAACGCCGGTCCCTCCCCCTTCCGCGATATATATCCGGAAGGCTCGGGCCGCTACGGCATCCACCATGTCGCCGTGTTCGTCGATGATGTGGACGCCGCGCTTGCCGAGTTCGAGAGCCAAGGCGCGCTCTGCGCCATGCGCGCGGAAATGGCGGATGGCTTCGTGTTTGCCTTTGCCGATACCACCGCCACGCTCGGCCACATGATCGAGCTTTACAGCCCCCGCCCCAGCCTCCTCGGTTTCTACGCCATGATCGCCGATGCCGCCAAGGATAGCGCGCCGCAGCGCGACCTCATCACCACCATCCGTTTGCGCTGAAGGCCCCTCCCTCATGATCACCAACCGTTTCTGGCAGCTCGATGCCCACCCCAAGGGCGACGATTTCGCCAGCGCCCTTTCTTTGCGCGAGGAAGCGCTCCAGCCGCTGGCGGAGGGGCAGGTTCGGATCGCCGCTCAGTGGCTTTCGATGGATGCCGGCACGCGCATGTGGATGAGCCCGCGCACCGATGGCTACCAGCCGCCGTTGCCGCTCGGCACCAAGATGTCGGGCCTTGTCATCGGGCGGATCACAGAGAGCCGGGATGCCGCTTTCCCCGAAGGCACGCTGGTGCGCGGCTTTGGGCAGTGGGCGGATTACTCCATCGTCACCCCTGCCGAGGCTGGCCTGATGGCGCTCGATGAAAGCCTGCCCGATCTGCGCGAGCACTTCGGCGCGCTCGGCATGAACGGCTGGACGGCGCTGCTCGGCGTGCGCGATACCGCGCGCATTCAGCCGGGCCAGTGGATTGCCGTTTCCGCCGCTGCAGGCGCCACGGGCAGCCTTGCTGTGCAGGTCGCGCGCAACCTTGGCGCGCATGTCGTTGGCATAGCGGGCGGGCCTGCCAAATGCGCCTATCTGACCGACGAACTGGGCGCAGACATCGCCATCGACTACAAGGCGGACGATATCGCCGCCCGGCTCGCCGCCGAAGTGCCGGGCGGGCTCAATGCCTATTTCGACAATGTCGGCGGGCCGATCCTTGATGCGATCCTGCCCAACATGGCGCTGTTCGGCTGCGTGGCGGTCTGCGGGCTGGTCGCCGCCTATGACGCTGAGCGCCCGCTGCCCGGCCCTGCGCGCTATGATCAGGTGCTGATGAAGCGGCTGCGGATCGAGGGCTTCTTCGTGCCCGATCACTTTGGCCGCGCCGAGGAATTCATTCCGCCGCTGCGCGCATGGCACGATGAAGGCCGCCTCGTTTCCCGCTTCGATGAGACACCGGGGCTTGAAAACACGCTCGCCGCCTATGCACGGATGCTGGGCGGCGGCGCTATCGGGAAGGTGCTGGTGAAGTTGGCGTAGCCGCCCCTGCACGGGCGTGTAAGCGGCCCAGCTCTGGAATACATCCAACAGAAGCGTCGGCCCGGACTTGATCCGGGCCTTGGCTTTTTTTCCGGCGCTGCGCTGGAAGCAGAGCCTAACCCCGGGTCAAGCCCGGGGTGACGCTGAATGAATGAGCGTGACGTCTAGTCCGCCATCCACTTTTCCAGATTCTCGTGGAAGTAGCGCACGCGGCGTTCCTGAAACGCGAGGTAATCGCGCTTGTAGCCGCGCGAATGCAGGCCGCGCTGCTGCGCTTCCCACACCGAGACGTCCTGATCGATGCCCGGCCCTGCCGAGATGTCGCCCCACTTGCCCTGCACGTGCGGCGCGGGGACCGAGACGTCGACCCATTCGGCCATCGATTGCGAATAATAGCGCGTGGTGCCCGCCGGGAAGAGGGTCATGTACCACATGTCGAAATAGCACTTCTCGGGATCGGTTTCGTGCGGGCGGGCACGCAGCCAGATGTTGCCATCAGGCTTGAGGCTGAACGAGAGGTTCGGGAAGATCGTGTAGTGCCAGTGATCGGTCAGCTGGTCGTCATGATAGGTCGAGAAGTCGAAGCCCTTGGAAGCGCCCTTCTCGCGCTTGGCCTGCTGCAGCGCCTTGCGGATCTCGCCCGTCTTGCCGCCGCGGAACTGTTCGGGATCGAGTTCCCAGAACACCAGCTCCTCGCGCAGCATGTCCAGCGTCTCCGCCTCGCCGCCGCGCAGTTGCTTGGTCGGCCCGGCGCCCGGCATGAACATGCGCGCATGGCCTTCGGGATAGAGATCGAACTGGCACTGGCTATAGGCGTATTCCATCACGAACTTCGTCTGCGGATGGACGAAGGGCACGTGATAGCTCTCGTTGAAGTTGTCCTGCACCAGCTTCCAGTTGAAGTTGCCCTCGATCGTCACCCAATGCGTGCGGACCATTGCGTCCATCGGATACGTATCGATCTGATCGGCAATCGGCCCCATGAACTGGCGCAGCGGTGCAGCATCGGTGTCCATGTTGATCCACACGAACCCGGCCCAGGTTTCGCACTTCACTTCGACGAGGTTGAGCTTGCCGCAAGGCGAGCCCTGCACGAAATCGGCCTCGTCCGGCACGACCTTGAGCTTGCCGGCAAGGTCGTAAGTCCAGCCGTGATAGGGGCACACGAGCCGCTTGGAATGGCCCTGCTCGCCCGTAACCACCGGCATCGCGCGGTGCTGGCACACGTTGTAGAATGCGCGTACCTGCCCATCATCGCCGCGCACGCAGACGATGGTTTCGGGGCCAAAATCGGCGGTCAACCAGTCGCCCGCATTGGGGATCTGGGCCTGCGTGCCCGCGATCTGCCATGTCTTGGTCCAGACCTTCTCCCACTCACGGTCCGCCCATTCCTTGGAGAAATAGCGGTCCGGCGTGATCGGGGAATTGCCCAGCGGCGGATCGGCCAGCGGG
>JBIPOH010000058.1:0-13677 GCA_044379435.1 Novosphingobium sp. | reverse complement strand
CTTGTTGCCGACCTTGTCCATCATGTCTGCCGCCTTCAGGCAGAGCAGGCGGGTCATCTCGATATCGATGCGGGCACGCGCGATGCGCTCTTCCCACACCGACTGCTCCGAAATCCGCTTGCCGAACGCAACGCGCGACTGGAGGCGGCGGGCCATCTTCGACAGCGCTTCTTCGGCGACGCCGATGGTGCGCATGCAGTGGTGGATGCGGCCCGGCCCGAGGCGGCCTTGCGCGATCTCGAACCCGCGTCCTTCGCCGAGCAAGACGTTGGAGGCGGGAACGCGCACGTTTTCGAGCAGCACTTCCATGTGGCCGTGCGGCGCATCATCATAGCCGAACACGGGCAGGTGGCGCAGGATGTTGACGCCGGGCGCGTCCATCGGGACGAGGACCTGGCTCTGCTGCGCGTGGCGCTTGGCCGAAGTGTCGGTCTTGCCCATGACGATGGCGATCTTGCAGCGCGGATCGCCAAGGCCGGATGACCACCACTTGCGGCCATTGATCACGTATTCATCGCCTTCGCGCACCATGCGGGTTTCGATGTTGGTCGCGTCCGACGAGGCAACGAGCGGCTCGGTCATGAGGAAGGCGGAGCGGATTTCGCCGTTCATCAGCGGGCGCAGCCAGCGCTCCTTGTGCTCCAGCGTACCATAGCGGTGGAACACTTCCATATTGCCGGTATCGGGCGCAGAGCAATTGAACACTTCGCTGGCCCACGAGATGCGGCCCATTTCCTCGGCGCACATCGCATACTCGAGGTTGGTGAGGCCGGGGCCTTCGAATTCGAAGGTATCTTCCACGTGGTGGTGGCCGCCGTTGCGCGGGGGCATGAACAGGTTCCAGATACCTGCAGCTTTGGCGCGGGCCTTTTCCTCTTCGACCACTTGCAGCACCTTCCAACGGCCACCGCTGGCCTGCTCGGCCTTGTAGTCCTTGTGGCGCGGGCGGACGTTGGTCTCGATGAAATCGCGGACGCGGTTGCGCCAGTAGACCTGCCGCTCGGTGGGTTCGAAATCCATGTTTGCTCTCCTGCGGTGCGGCGTGCGGCACCGTCGTTCTATCTGAATTTAATCTGTCGGTTAAACCTTGCGCGAGATCAAGCGCATAAAGTTCAGGATGCCTGCGCTTCTGCCGCCGCTTTCATCTGGCGCAGCGCTTCGAACAGATCGGGCACCTCTGGATCCCACGAGTGGCGCGGGCCGATGGTGAGGCCGCCATCGACGATGATCGAGGTGCCGTTCACGAAGCTGGCGGCCTCGCTGCAGAGATAGAGCACCGCCTCGCCAATGTCATTCGGCTGGCCGCCGCGCGCGACGGGCTGGGCGGCCTGGCTCATCATCGCGATGGCGCCCTTGGCCTGTGCTTCAAGCTCGGCGGGGACATCGAGCGAGGTGGTGAAGATGTTGGTGTTGATGAAGCCGGGCTGGACGGCGTTCACGCGGATCTGGTGGCGGGCGAGATCGGCGGCGCTGGTCTTGGTGAGGTGGAGCACGCCCGCCTTCGCCACGGCATAGGCATTGGGCGAATAGCCGGGGCCGACAGCGGCGACGCTGGAGGTGTTGACGATGGCCGCGCCCTTGCGCCCGATCATGTGCGGCACGGCATAGCGAATGCCGAAGGCGACCGAGCGCAGCAGCAGGTGCATCGTGCGGTCCCAGCCCTCGGGCTCGATTTCGTCGATCTTGGCCATATCACCGCCCGCGCCGGCGTTGTTGAACACGGCGTCGATCCCGCCGGTCTCACTGGCGGCGCGGTCCATCAGGGCCTTGATGTCCTCGCACTTGCAGACGTCACAGCGCACGGTGTGAACTTCGCCGTTGGATTCGGCGGCGGTCTGCGCGAGGCCCGCTTCGTCGATATCGGCGGCGTAGACCTTCGCGCCCTCGGCCGCGAAGAGCAGGGCAGTGGCCCGTCCGATGCCCGATGCTGCACCGGTGACGACGACGGTCTTGTTGTGGAATCGCATGGGGGCCTCTCCGTGGCAGATGGTTCTGATTTTCCGCGAACCTTGCGCGGATGAGGCCTGCCGTCAATCGGGAACGGGTTGACGCTACGGCATGCGGGAGGAGGCAAGACGCGTGCTAAGTCACGGAAATCGGCGCTTGCCAGCGCGCTGCGAGTCGCCTTAACCTCTCGATTAAGAGAGGAGCAAAAAGCCATGTCAGAGCTTGAGGCATTCCGCGCGGAAATCCGCAGCTGGATCGAGGCGAATTGTCCGCCGGAGATGCGCACCCCCGTTCAGAGCGAGGGCGACATCTGCTGGGGCGGGCGCAATTTCGTGTTCAAGAGCGCAGCGCAGAAGCAGTGGATGGAGGTCTGCGCGGCCAAGGGCTATACCGTGCCGGATTGGCCGGTCGCCTATGGCGGCGCGGGGATGAACCCGGCCGAGGCCAAGATCTGGCGCGAGGAGATGGCGCGGGCCGGGGCGCGGCCGCCGCTCTCCAGTTTCGGCATCTGGATGCTGGGGCCAGCGCTGCTCAAGTTCGGCACCGAAGAACAGAAGGTCCATTATCTGGGGCAAGTGGCGCGCGGTGAAATCCGCTGGTGCCAGGGCTATTCGGAGCCGGGTTCTGGCTCGGACCTCGTGTCCTTGCAGACCTTTGGCGAGGATATGGGCGATCACTGGGTGGTGAACGGCCAGAAGATCTGGACCAGCTATGCCGACAAGGCCGACTGGATTTTCTGCCTTGTGCGCACCGACAAGGCGAACACCTATCAGGGCATCTCGTTCCTGCTGTTCGACATGACGACGCCGGGCGTGACGACCAAGCCGATCAAGTTGATCAGCGGTTCCTCGCCGTTTTGCGAGACGTTTTTCGACAATGTGAAGGTGCCCAAGAGCCAGATCGTCGGCCAGCTCAATCGGGGCTGGGACGTGGCGAAGTACCTGCTGGGCCACGAGCGTGAGATGATCTCGGGCGCCGGCGATGGCGAGCAGACGAGCACGATCGGCAAAGTGCTGACCCGCAATGGTCTGGACGATCCGATGCTGCGCGCAGAACTGGCAGCCTTCGATATCGACGCGCTGGCGTTTGCGGCGTGCGGGGAGAAGTTCCTCGACGAGATCAAGGTGGGCCGCGCGCATCCTGCCAAGCCCAACATGATGAAATATGCTGGGACCGAGCTGAACAAGCGGCGGCACGAGCTCTTGATGGCGGCGGGCGGGAGCACCGCGCTGGAGTGGGAGAGCGAGGAGACGCGCGGCGGTGCGCCTTCGCGCAGCTGGCTGCGGACCAAGGCCAATTCGATCGAGGGCGGCACGAGCGAGGTCATGCTCAACGTGGTCGCCAAGCGCATTCTCGAACTGCCGGGGGCCTAGCGCGCAGTCCCCCTCAAACCGCTCATGCTGAGCTTGTCGAAGCATCTGGCCCGGCCGTGGTGCCAGCACCCTTCGACAGGCTCTTGGTGAGCGGGGTGGGGTGAGATCTGGGATTTTTTTGGGCTAAGGAGCAAATCCATGCCGCTGTATCATACCGAAGATCAGGCCATGCTGGCCGAGAGCGTCACCGGCTTCATGGCCGATGAAGGCGGGATCAAGAAGCAGCTGCGCCACTGGCGCGACACCAATTGCAAGGATGGCTTCGGCCACGGCCTGTGGAAGCAGTTTGCCGAAATGGGCCTGACCGGGATGCTCGCCGCCGAGGCGGATGGCGGGCTGGCCATGGGCCATGTCGAAGCGGGAATCGTGCTGGCAGAGATCGGCCGCAACCTGACGCCTTCACCGTTCCTGACGACATCGGTGATGGGCGTGACGGCGCTTTCGGAAGCATCGGACGACCTGCGCGGGCGCTGGCTGCCGGGCATTATCGCGGGCGAGACGGTGCTGGCTGTCGCCATCGATGAAGGCGCGAAGCACAAGCCGGAGAAGATCGCTTGCCGGGCAGAAAAGGCGGGTAACGGCTTTCGCCTGACGGGGGCCAAGGATTTCGTGGTCCATGGCACTTCGTCGGATGCGCTGATCGTTGCGGCGCGCACATCTGGCAGCGACAGCGATGCGGACGGCGTGACGCTGTTTGCCGTGCCCAAGGATGCGGCGGGCATCGGGCACAACGCAGTGCGGCTGGTCGATAGCTCCATGGCGAGCCATGTGCGCTTTGATGGCGTCGAACTCGATGGTTCCAGCGTGATCGGCGAAGTGGATGGCGGCCGCGCGCTGCTGAACAAGGTGCTGAGCGCCGGGCGCATCGGCGCGGCGGCGGAGCAGACCGGCGTGGGCGGCGGGGCCTTCGCGATGACCACCGCCTATCTCAAGACGCGGAAGCAGTTCGGCAAGCTGATCGGTGAGTTCCAGGCCCTTCAGCACCGCGCGGCGCACCTCTATTCCGAGCTCGAAATTGCCGAGGCTGTGGTGATCAAGGCGCAGCAGCTGCTCGATGGCGGATCGGACCGGGCGGAGCTGATGGTCTCGGTCGCCAAGGCCAAGGCCGCGCGCGCGTGCAACCTTGCCGTGCGCGAGGGCGTGCAGATGCACGGCGGCGTGGGCATGACCGACGAATACGACATCGGGCTCTACATGAAGCGCGAACGCGCGCTGACCGAGTTCATGGGCGATGCCAACTACCATGCCGAGCGCGTTGCGCAGCTCAGCGGCTATTGAGGAACAGAACGATGGATTTTGCCAAGCTTTTCAGCCTCGAAGGCCGCGTTGCGGTGGTAACGGGCGGTTCGCGCGGGATCGGGCGGATGATCGCCGAAGGCTTCATCGCGGCGGGCTGCGCGCGCGTCTACATCACGGCGCGCAAGGCAGCGGTTGTCGAGGCGACGGCGGCGGAACTCGGGCCGAACTGCATCGCGCTGCCGGGCGATATCTCGACCTACGCCGGGATCGAGGCGCTGGCCGAGGATCTGGCGCAGCGCGAGAGCCATATCGACATTCTCGTCAACAACGCGGGCGTTGCCTGGGGTGCGGAGTTCGATGATTTCCCGGAAATGGGCTGGGACAAGGTGATGAACCTCAACGTCAAGACGCCCTTCTTCCTCACGCAGAAGCTGCATGGACTGCTGAAGGCCGGGGCGAAGGATCAGGCGGCCAAGGTCATCAACATCGCCTCGATCGATGGCCTGCGCGTGAACCCGTGGGAAACCTACAGCTATCAGGCCTCCAAGTCGGCGCTGGTGCATCTGACACGGCGCATGGCGGCGCGGCTGGTGCAGGACAACATCATTGTCAACGCCATCTGCCCGGGCGCGTTTGCCTCTGAAATGAACAAGGCAGCGGCGAACAATCCCGAAGCATCGGCGCGGGGCATCCCCTTGAAGCGCATCGGCAATCTGGAAGACATGGCGGGCGGCGCAATCTTCCTCGCCAGCCGCGCGGGCGATTATGTGATCGGCACGCCGCTGCCGATCGATGGCGGTATCGTGAACGCCTATATCCCCGAAAACCATATCAACCCGCTGGGGGAGTAATGCCATGAGCCGCAGCGTGCGCCAACTCGCTGACGGGTTCCACTTCGGCGAGGGGCCGCGCTGGCATCAGGACCGGCTGTGGTTCAGCGATTTCTACAGCAAGACCATCCGTTCGGTGGACCTTGCCGGGGATCACCGGATCGAACTGGAACTGGATGACCAGCCTTCGGGGCTGGGCTGGATGCCCGATGGTTCGCTGCTGTTCGTTTCCATGCGCAAACGGCAAGTGTGGCGGCGCTGGCCGGATGGGCGGCTGGCGCTGCATGCCGATCTGGCAGGCCTGACCGCGCATCTGTGCAACGACATGGTGGTCGATGCCGAGGGCCGGGCCTATGTCGGCAACTTCGGCTTCGACCTCGATCATGAAATCCGCGTGCGCGGCGTGGGGGCTGTGCTGGCCGATCACACCAAGGCCAATCTCGTGCTGGTGCAGCCGGACGGCAGCGCCTCGGTCGGTGCGCCGGACCTCAGCTTTCCCAACGGGACGGTGATCACGCCCGATGGCAAGACGCTGATCGTGGGCGAGACGCTGGGTGCGCGGCTGACGGCGTTCGTTATTGGCGAAGGCGGGGCGCTTTTGGGGCGGCGGGTCTGGGCTGAGACGGGTCCGCGCGTGCCGGATGGGATCGCGCTCGATGGTGATGGCGCGGTGTGGATCGCCAATCCGCTCGCGCCGGAATGCGTGCGGATTGCTGAAGGGGGTGCGGTGCTGGAGGTTGTCTCGACTGGCGAAATGCCCTGCTATGCCTGCATGCTGGGCGGGCCGGAGGGGCGGCATCTGTTCATGCTCTGCGCGCCGAGCGCAGATGCCGAAGTCGCGGCGAGTGCGGCGAAGGGCGTGGTGCTGGTGGCCGATGTGGATGCGGCGCGGGCAGGGCGGCCTTAGAATCTGGCCAAATGAACTACGATCCGCTCACCCTGAGCTTGTCGAAGGGGTTGGCGCGATGGTCGCGCTGTGATGCTTCGACAAGCTCAGCATGAGCGGGTCTTGGGGGTGTTGAGCGATTGCCGCCAGATTTACGGCTGCATCAGTTCGCGAACGAAGCCGATCAGGCCGGTCTGGCGGGCGCGCTTCATGCGTTCGGCGTCGAGGATTTCACGCACTTTGGAGAAGCACTGGTCGATGTCGTCGTTGACGATGACATAGTCATAGCCGTCCCAGTGGCTGATTTCGGCGCGGGCGCGTTCCATGCGCGCGGCGATGACGTCTGCGCTGTCGGTGCCGCGCCCGGTCAGGCGGCGGCGCAGTTCGTCGATGCTGGGGGGTAGCAGAAACACGCGCACCACATCGCGTTCGAGTTTCTGGTAAAGCTGCTGGGTGCCCTGCCAATCGATGTCGAACAGGAAATCCTGCCCTTCGCGCAGGCCCGCTTTCACTTGCGCCTTGGGCGTGCCGTAGCTGTTGCCAAAGACGTGTGCCCATTCGAGGAATTCCTCGGCCTCGACCATGCGGTCGAACTCCGCCTGCGTGACGAAGTGGTAGTCCTTCCCGTCAACCTCGCCGGGACGCATGGCGCGGGTGGTGGCGGAAACCGAGAGGCGGATCGCAGGATCGGCCTTGAGCAACATGCGCGAGATCGTCGTCTTGCCCGCGCCCGAGGGCGAGGACATGATGAACATGAGGCCGCGCCGGTGGAGCGCATCGGAGTGCTGGGGAGTCTGCTGGGCCATGCGCGCTGTTGGCGCATGCTGGCCCTCGGGGTCAACCCTTCCGGTTCTTCCGGCGCTCATGCAGCGTCTTGGCGAGCAGCGCACCGCCGACGACGATGGCGCCGGGGACCGAGCGTGTGGCGATGCGCGTGGCTGCGGCGGTGAGCAGGCGCGAGCCGATCCCGCGCTTGGGTTTTGGCGCCTTCGCAGCCGCAGCGCCGGCTGCGGCAACGCCAGCCGCTTTTGCCGCGGATTTGAGCACTTCAGGCGCAGCGCCGAGAATGCCGCGATCCACGCCACGCTTCAGCAGAGTAGAGCCCGTGCGCATGACGATCCCGGCGAGGATGGTACGCGTTACGGAGCCGACGCTATCGGGCGATGCAGGGGCTGCCTCAGCAAGATCGGGCTTGCCGGTGGGCCGCTTCATTTCTTGCGACCGAAATCCACCGTCACGACGTTTGAGCCATCGTCCGAGCCGGTCGGTTCAGTGCCTTCGGGCGAATCGTTTTCCGCATCGTGCAGCGGCTCATCATCCTCGATCTCGCCCGCAGTCTGGAACTGGAGGCCGAAATCGACTGCCGGATCAACAAAGGCCGTGATCGCGCTGAACGGGACCACCAGCGTGGAGGGGATTTGATTGAACGAGAGGCCGACGCTGAAGCCTTCTGGCGTGACCTTGAGATCCCAGAACTTGTTCTGGAGCACGATGGTCATCTCGTCCGGAAAGCGTTCCTTGAGGCGCGGCGGAATCGCCACGCCGGGCGCGCCGGTCTTGAACGTGATGTAGAAATGGTGCGTGCCGGGCAGCATGCCGCCCGAGCTTTCGACTTGGCCAAGCACGCGGCCGACAACGGCGCGCAGGGCTTCCTGCACGATGTCGTCATAGGGGATCAGGCTGTCTGGCGCTTCACTCATCCCAACTAGGGTGGCTTGGCGCGCCGCGCGGGTCAAGGGGGTGCGACGCGCAGGCGATTGATTTTGCCCGGAAGCGGCCTATAGGCGCTGGCCATGCGCACCGGATCGATCGCCCGCACCACGCACGAAACCGACATCAAGGTTTCGGTCAATCTCGATGGCACGGGCACGTATGACGTGAACACCGGGATCGGCTTCCTCGATCACATGATCGAGCAGTTCAGTCGCCATTCGCTCATCGATGTGGTCTGCCATGTGAAGGGCGACCTGCACGTGGACCAGCATCACACCACCGAAGACAGTGCGATTGCGCTGGGGCAGGCGATCAACGAGGCGCTGGGCGACAAGAAGGGCATCACGCGCTACGGCACGGCCTATTCGCCGATGGACGAAGCGCTGGCCCGCGTCGCGCTCGACATCTCGGGCCGTCCGGTGCTGATCTGGAAGGCAAGCTTCACGCAGCCGCGCCTTGGCGAAATGGATACCGAACTGTTCGAGCACTGGTTCCAGTCGATTGCGCAGGCGGCGGGGATCACGCTGCATATCGAGTGCCTCTACGGCTCCAACAACCACCACATCATCGAAGGCATCTACAAGGGCTTTGCCCGGGCGATGCGGCAAGCCGTCGAAATCGACTCGCGCAAGGCTGATGCGGTGCCAAGCACCAAGGGCATTCTCGGTGGCTGAGGTCATTGCGTTGGTGGACTATGGCGCGGGCAACTTGCGCTCGGTCGCCAATGCGCTGAAGGCCGCCGGTGCAGAGGGTGTTTCCGTGACAGCGGACCCCAATGTCGTGCGCGCGGCGGACCGGATCGTGCTGCCGGGGGTGGGCGCGTTCAAGTCGTGCGTGGAGGCGCTGCGCGCGGTGCCGGGCCTCGTGGAAGCGATGGCGGAGCGGGTGCTGGTCGGCGGCGCGCCGTTTCTGGGCATTTGCGTAGGGATGCAACTGCTGGCGGACCGGGGCATCGAATTTGGCGTGACCGAGGGGCTCGGCTGGATCGGCGGCGAAGTGCGGCCCATCGAATGCACCGATCCGGCGATCAAGGTGCCGCACATGGGCTGGAACGATGTGGCGCCGATGCACCGCGACAATATGTCCAGTGGCCGCCTGATCGTGCCGGGCGAGGCCTATTTTCTGCATTCCTATCACTTCGTGCCCGAAGACGGCGCAGATGTGGCGGCGATGACCGACCATGGCGGCGGGCTCGTCGCGGCGGTGGGGCGCGACAATGTGCTGGGCGTGCAGTTTCATCCCGAGAAGAGCCAGGACTACGGGCTGGCCTTGCTGGGACGTTTTCTGGAGTGGCGCCCTTGAAGGAGTTTTCGGCGTGATCGTATTTCCTGCCATTGACCTCAAGGGTGGTCAGGTCGTGCGGCTGGCCGAAGGCGATATGGCGCGCGCCACGGTCTATGGCGATGATCCCGCAGCGCAGGCGATGCTCTTTGCCGAGGCCGGGTCGCAGTATCTCCATGTCGTCGATCTCGATGGCGCGTTCGCGGGCGAAGCAGTGAACCGCGCGGCGGTGGAAGGCATCCTGAAGGTGTTTCCGGGGCACGTGCAGTTGGGCGGCGGCATCCGCAATCCGATTGCGGTGGATGGCTGGTTCGATCTCGGCGTGAGCCGGGTGGTGATCGGCACGGCGGCGCTGAAGGACCCGCAGTTCGTGAAGGACATGGCCAAGGCCTATCCCGGCGGGATCGTGGTCGCGGTCGATGCGCGCGATGGCATGGTGGCGACCGAGGGCTGGGCGGACGTCTCCGACGTTTCGATCACCGAGATGGCGCGGCGGTTCGAAGATGCGGGTGTGGCCTCGATCCTGTTTACCGATGTGGGGCGCGATGGGTTGCTGAAAGGCTGCAACATCGACGCGACGCTCGATCTGGCGCGCGGCACGCGGCTTCCAGTGATCGCGAGCGGCGGGGTGAAGGACTTGGGCGATATCCGGATGCTGAAGATCCACGAGGCGGACGGGATCGAGGGCGTGATTACGGGCCGCGCGCTGTTCGAAGGGCGGCTGGATCTGGCGGCGGCGATTGCGATGGCGGAAGCATGACCGTCCGCATCCGCGTCATTCCCTGCCTTGATGTGCGCGATGGGCGCGTGGTCAAGGGCGTGAACTTCGTCGATCTGCGCGATGCCGGCGATCCGGTCGAGCAGGCGCGGGCTTATGACAAGGCGGGTGCGGACGAGCTGTGTTTCCTCGATATTTCCGCCACGCATGAGGGGCGCGGGACGCTGCTCGATGTCGTTTCGCGCACGGCTGAGGTGTGCTTCATGCCGCTGACGGTGGGCGGCGGGGTGCGCAGCGCGGAGGACGCGCGCGCGCTGCTGCTGGCAGGCGCAGACAAGGTCGCGGTCAATTCGGCGGCGGTGGCGCGGCCCGAACTGGTGCGCGATATTGCCGAGCGGTTTGGCGCGCAGTGCGTGGTCGGCTCGGTCGATGCGCGGCGGGTGGCGCCGGGCAAATGGGAAATCTTCACCCACGGCGGGCGGCGGCCCACGGGGATCGATGCATTGGCCCATGCCGAGAATCTGGCGAAGCTGGGCGCGGGCGAGCTGCTCGTCACCTCGATGGACGGGGACGGCACCAAAGCCGGCTATGACCTCGAACTGACGCGCGCGATTGCCGATGCGGTGTCGGTGCCGGTGATCGCGAGCGGGGGTGTCGGGAACCTGGATCACCTCGTGGCGGGAGTGCGCGAGGGGCATGCGAGCGCGGTGCTGGCGGCTTCGATCTTCCACTTCGGCACGCATTCCATTGCCGAGGCTCATGCAGCCTTGCGCGGGGCAGGAATTCCGGCACGAGGGTAGGCCGCAGGTGTCGGGTTTCTTGACAAATCCTTTCTTCGCGCTGCGGATGTTAACTAGCAAAACATGCGTATTCCCTTGATATTCGGGCCGTTGGCACAGGGGTTGCATTAACCTTTTGGTTAGATGCGACTCCTTAGGAATTGCCGCGTGCTGCGAATTTTCTCTGCCTTGATTGTTTTTGTCATGACCGCCGGCCCGGCGTTTGCGCAGGCGAGCGGGGGCACTGCCATTCCCGAGCCCACTGATGGCGCGCTGTTTGCCATCGGCCTTGCTGGCCTCATCATCGGCCGCCACGTCGCGCGCCGCAAGGACAACTGAGCAGCCGCATCTCTTGACGTTGCAGGGGCGGCGCGCCATGCCCGCCTCCATGCCAGATCAGACCGACCCAACTGCTATCCTCGATCGGCTTGAAGCCACCATCGCCGCGCGCCGCGCGGGCGATCCTGCTGCCAGCTACGTTGCCCGGCTGAACGCCAAAGGGCGCGGCAAGATGGCGCAGAAGGTGGGCGAGGAAGCGACCGAAGTGGTGATCGCCGCGCTGAGCGGAAGCCCTGACGACATTGTTGGTGAAGCGGCCGATCTGCTGTTCCACCTCATGGTTTTGATGGGCGACTGCGGCGTTTCGCTGGCGCAGGTGACGGCGGAGCTGGAGCGGCGCGAGGGCATGTCCGGAATTGCCGAGAAAGCCAGCAGGCCAAAGAACGGAGACGCTTGATCATGGCGGTCGATGCCACCCAGCCCTACGACGATCAGAACGTGTTCGCGAAGATCCTGCGCGGGGAAATTCCTTGCCGCCGCGTCCACGAGGATGAATGGACCCTCGCGTTCCACGATATCAACCCGCAGGCGCCCTCGCATGTGCTGGTGATCCCCAAGGGCGCATATGTGAGCTGGGATGATTTCTCGGCCAAGGCGTCTGACGCCGAGATCGCCGGGTTTGTGCGCGCGGTGGGCCTTGTGGCCCGCGCAGCGGGGCTGGTAGCGCCGGGATACCGGCTGCTGGCGAACACCGGGCCGAACAGCCATCAGGAAGTGCCGCATCTGCACGTCCACATCCTGGCCGGACGGCTGCTGGGGCCGATGCTGGCGGCCATGCCCTGACGCAGCAGGGCGCCGGCGCGGGTTCCACCGCAATGGGTTAACAAATTGCCGCGTTTGATCTTGCCTCGCGAGTCGCGGGGAGGCTAGGACAGCGCGGTCTATGCCATTCCCGTCCCCTCCTTCCGGCTGCTTCGACGGCGCGCGCCACTTTTATGCGGTGCGTGTCTATTTCGAGGACACCGATCTTTCGGGGGTGGTCTATCACGCAAATTACCTACGCTGGTTCGAGCGAGGCCGTTCGGACATGCTGCGGCTGCTTGGGATCGACCAGCGCGGGGCGCAGGAAGCGGGGGAGGGCGCTTTTGCCGTCACCGACCTTGCGCTCAGATATCTGCGTCCGGCGCGGCTGGATGATGATGTGCTGATCGAGAGCACGGTCGCCGAAGTCTCGCGCGTCACCTGCAGCCTGGTGCAAAAGGCGCTGCGCGGCGATGAAGTGCTGGCCGAGGGACAGGTGCGCGTGGCGTTCGTTTCTCCGCAAGGCCGTGCGCGGCGGTTGCCGCCGCATTTCCATTCCGCTTTCTCGGCGCTCGTTGCGCCTTCCCCTGAAGGGCCTCACCACCCATGATGCTTTCCGTTCTTGCCGCTGCCGCCGTGCCTATCGCCGCGAGCACGACCGCCGGGATGCCGACCCGGCTCAACCCGGTCGAACTGTTTCTCCATGCCGATATCGTGGTGCAGGTGGTGATGGGCGGGCTCGTGCTTGCCTCGGTGTGGGTCTGGACCATCGTGGTGGCGTTCTGGCTGCGCATGGGCAGCGCCGAGCGCAAGTGCGACCGCTATGAAGCCGCGTTCTGGGAAGCACGCGATGTCGATGCCTTTCACAAGGAGAACGGCGGCAACGACGTGCCCAGCGCGCGGATCGTGACGGCGGCGCTAAGCGAGTGGCGGCGCTCTACCTCGGGCAAGACGATCGACCGCGAGGGCACGCGCCAGCGGCTCAGCAGCGCGATGGACAGCGTGGTGACGGCGGAGGCCGACCGGCTGGCGGGGCAGCTGAATTTTCTGGCGACGGTGGGTTCGGTCGCGCCATTCGTGGGGCTGTTCGGCACGGTGTGGGGCATCATGGACAGCTTCTTCAACATCGGCGCGCAGCAGAATTCTTCGCTCGCAGTGGTGGCGCCGGGCATTTCTGAGGCGCTGTTCGCCACCGCCATCGGCCTGTTTGCGGCGATCCCGGCGGTGATTGCCTACAATCGCTTCTCTCACCGGGTGAACCGGTTGGAGACGCGGCTGTTCCGCTTTGCCGACCGCTTCCACGCGACGCTGAGCCGCGAGCTGGAGCAGTAACGCCGTGGCGATGAACATGGGCTCTGGCAGCGGAGGGGGGCGGCGCGGGCGGCGGGGCCGCGGGCGCGGTGCGGCGATGAGCGAGATCAACGTGACGCCGCTGGTCGACGTGATGCTGGTCCTGCTGATCATCTTCATGGTGACTGCGCCTATGCTGACGGCAGGCGTGCCGATCGACCTGCCCGACAGCCGCGCCGAGGCACTCAAGACCGAGCAGAAGGCCATCACGGTGAGCATGGACGGCGAGGGGCGCATCTTCCTCGACGATCAGGAATTGGCGCCGGGCGAACTGCCAGACCGCCTGAGCGGGCTGGCAGTGGCAGGGCCGGGCGGCAAGCTGCCGCTGGTCACCCTGCGCGCGGACCGCAGCCTTGATTATGGCCGCGTCGTGGCGGTGATGGGCGCGCTCAATGCCGCCGGGTTCAAGTCGATCTCGCTGGTCACCAACGGTTCAGTCACGGCGCCCTAGAACCATGGCGATGAGTGCCTCTTCGTCCTC
>JBIPOH010000326.1:0-4015 GCA_044379435.1 Novosphingobium sp. | reverse complement strand
CACATTGTGGCGCGAAGGGCTCGATGCGCTTGCCGCCAAGCATGGCTTCGCCTTGCGCCAGACCGGCCCCGTGCAGATGCCGCAAATCCTGTTCGACAATGATCCCGATTACCGCACCGGCTTTGCATGGGGCGAGGAAATGCTGCAGCGCGGGGTCTACGTTCACCCCTGGCACAACATGTTCTTCTGCGCCGCGATGACCGAGGCCGATATCACCTTCGCCCTCACCGCCGCGGATGAAGCCTTTGCTGCCGTCAAGGCGCAGCGGGCCACCCTTGAACCTCACCCTGTTGTGCTGATGTTCCTTACCGCGATGGCAGGCGCGCACTGATAGCCTGCCCCTCCCCGAGCGCGTCTCGGGGAGGTGGCCCGCCGCAGACGGGTCGGAGGGGCAAATTCAACGCTTGGCAAACCCGGTCCAATCCGTCTTATAGCGGCGCAAATCCAACGCTTGCCAAGAGGACGCCGCCATGAGCCAGGCCATCTATCCGGTCCCCGAGACATGGGCGAAAGGCGCCCTGATCGACGAAGCGCGCTATCAGGCGATGTATGCCGCTTCATTGGAGAACCCGGAGGAATTCTGGCGCGGTGAGGCCCAGCGGCTCGACTGGATCAAGCCTTTCACCAAAGTCAGCACCACCAGCTTCCACGAGGCCGATTTCGGCATCCGCTGGTTCGAGGACGGCACGCTGAACCTCGCCGCGAACTGCCTTGATCGGCATCTGGCAGAACGCGGCGACCAGATCGCGATCCTGTGGGAGCCGGACAGCCCGGACACCCCCGACCGCCGCATCACCTACCGCGAGCTGCACGACATGGTCTGCCGCTTCGCCAACCTGCTGAAATCGCGCGGCGTCACGCGCGGATCGCGCGTCACGATCTATCTGCCGATGGTGCCCGAAGCCGCTGTCGCGATGCTCGCCTGCGCGCGGATCGGCGCGATCCATTCGATCGTCTTCGCCGGGTTCTCGCCCGATGCACTTGCTGGCCGCATCACCGATTGCGACAGCCGCCTGGTCATCACTGCCGATGAAGGCTTGCGCGGCGGCAAGCGCGTGCCGCTCAAAGCCAATGTCGATGAAGCGCTCAAGCAGTGCGCCGGTGTCGATACCGTCATCGTGCTGGGGCACACGGGTGCGGATGTGGCCCGCGTGGAAGGCCGCGATGTGGATTGGGCCAGCGCCGTCAGCGCCCAATCGGCTGAATGCCCGCCTGAGGAAATGAGCGCGGAAGACCCGCTGTTCATTCTTTACACCTCCGGCTCCACCGGCAAGCCCAAGGGTGTGCTCCACACCACCGGCGGCTATTCGCTCTGGGCCTCGATGACGCACGAGTACGTCTTCGATTACCGGCCCAAGGCCGATGGTTCGGCGCCGATCTACTGGTGCGCGGCGGATGTGGGCTGGGTCACGGGCCACAGCTACGTCGTCTACGGCCCGCTCCTCAATGGCGCGACGACCGTGATGTTCGAAGGCGTGCCCAATTTCCCCGATCCCAGCCGCTTCTGGCAGGTGGTCGACAAGTTCGGCGTCGAGATCTTTTATGGCGCTCCGACAGCCCTGCGTGCCTTGATGCGCGAGGGCGACGAGTGGGTGAAGAAAACATCGCGCCAGTCCTTGCGCCTGCTCGGCTCGGTCGGTGAGCCGATCAATCCCGAGGCTTGGGAATGGTATCACAAGGTCGTCGGCGAAGCCCGCTGCCCCATCGTCGACACCTGGTGGCAGACCGAAACGGGCGGCGCGATGATCACCCCGCTCCCCGGCGCGACGGCCTTGAAGCCCGGCTCGGCCACGCGGCCGATGTTCGGCGTCAAGCCTGCGCTTCTCACGAGCGAAGGGCAGCTGCTCGAAGGCGCAGCAGATGGCTGCCTTGTCATCACGCAGAGCTGGCCCGGCCAGATGCGCACCGTCTGGGGCGATCACGAACGCTTCTTCCAGACCTATTTCACCACCTTCCCCGGCCATTACTTCACCGGAGACGGCTGCCGCCGCGATGAGGACGGCTACTACTGGATCACCGGGCGCATCGACGACGTGATCAATGTCTCGGGCCACCGCATGGGCACCGCCGAAATCGAAAGCGCACTGGTCGCCCATCCCAAGGTGGCGGAAGCCGCCGTCGTCGGCATGCCGCACGAGATCAAGGGTCAGGGCATCTATGCCTTCGTGACAACCAACGCCGATGTCGAGCCGGATGAAGCGCTGCGCAAGGAGCTCGTCCAGTGGGTCCGCCACGAAATCGGCCCCATCGCGACGCCCGATGTCATCCAGTTCGCGCCGGGCCTGCCCAAGACCCGCTCGGGCAAGATCATGCGCCGCATCCTGCGCAAGATCGGGGAAAACGACGTCGGCAATCTTGGTGACACCTCGACGCTGGCCGATCCCTCGGTGGTCGACAACCTGCTGGCCAATCGCCCGAACGCCTGAACAACGGCACCTGAAACAAAAAAGGGCCGGAGCGCACCAGCGCCCCGGCCCTTTTCATTGCCGCATCGCCTTACGAACGGTCGGCGTTCATCACCTTGGTCCAGGCCTTGGCGAAATCGCGCACGAACTGGTCGCGCGCATCATCGCTGGCATAGGCTTCGGCGACCGCCCGCAGTTCCGAATTGGAACCGAAGATCAGGTCCGCCGGCGTCGCGGTCCACTTCACCGCGCCGCTCGCCCGGTCGCGGCCTTCATAGGCCATGCCGCCTGCCGCCGACTTGCTCCACACCGTGTCCATGCTGAGCAGGTTCACGAAGAAGTCGTTAGACAGCGTGCCGAGCCGACTGGTGAACTCGCCCGCGTTCGAGCCGGACGCATTGGCATCGAGCACGCGCATGCCGCCGACGAGCACAGTCATTTCAGGCACCGTCAGCCCCAGCAGGCTCGCCTTGTCGACCAGCGCTTCTGCCGGGCCCTGCCATGCATCGGCGGCGTGCCAGTTGCGGAAGCCGTCCGACTTGGGCTCCATCGGCGCGAAAGCGGCAGGGTCGGTCTGCTCCTGCGTGGCATCGACGCGGCCCGGCGTGAACGGCAACTCCAGCGAAACGCCCGCCTTGCTCGCCGCCTGCTCGACCGCAGCATTACCCGCCAGCACGATCAGGTCCGCCATGCTCACCGTGCGGCCGCCCGGCGCGCTGCGGTTATAGTCGGCGCGCACCTTTTCCAGCGCGGCCAGAACCTTGGCCAACTCGGCCGGCTCGTTCACCGCCCAGTCCTTCTGCGGCGCAAGGCGGATGCGCGCACCATTGGCACCGCCGCGCAGGTCAGACCCGCGGAAGGTGGAGGCCGAAGCCCAGGCCGTGCGCACCAGCTGTGCCGGGGTCAGCCCCGCCGCAAGCACCTTGCCCTTCAGCGTGGCAGTTTCTGCTGCGCCGATCAGCGGGTGATTGTCCGTCGGCAGCGGATCCTGCCAGGTGAAGGTCTGCGCCGGCACATCTGCGCCGATGTAGTGCGACTTTGGCCCCATATCGCGATGAGTAAGCTTGAACCACGCGCGGGCGAAGGCATCCGCATAGAGCTCGGGCTTCTCCTTGAAACGCAGCGCAATCGCGCGGAACGCCGGGTCCTGCTTCATCGCCATGTCGGTGGTGAACATGATCGGGGCGTGGGTCTTGCCTGCCACATGTGCATCGGGCACGATCTGCGCGTCGGCCGGATTGGCGGGCTGCCACTGCGTCGCGCCGGCCGGGCTCTTCACCTTGACCCATTCGAAGCCGAACAGGTTGTCGAGGTACTGGCTCGTCCACGCGATGGGGTTGGCAGACCACGCGCCTTCAAGGCCGCTGGTCACCGTATCCTTGCCCATGCCTGTGCCGCAGCTGTTCTTCCAGCCGGTGCCCTGCGCTTCGATCCCTTCGCCTGCGGGTGCCGCGCCCACGCACGTTGCGGCGTGCGCGCCATGCGCCTTGCCGAAGGTGTGACCGCCCGCGATCAGCGCGACAATTTCCTCGTCGTTCATCGCCATGCGGCCAAACGACTGGCGGATATCATGCGCGGCAGAAATCGGATCACCGTTCGCGTTGGGGCCT
>JBIPOH010000325.1:0-4022 GCA_044379435.1 Novosphingobium sp. | reverse complement strand
CGCGCTGCGCGGTTCTCAGCATATTTCCCGATCTCCGATGGCATTGCGCCGACCGCCAGATCGAAGCGGTGGAACTCGCCTTCGTCGACCGGCTGAACCACCGGGTGAACCTCGGGATAGATCACCGCCGCCCCGCCATTGGCGGCGCAATCGGCACGCACCTGGCTGGGCGTGACGAGGCAACCGGTTACGGCCAGATCAAGGAACTCCTGCTTGGTCGGCTTGCGGTCCATCGGCAGCGGGCCGCCGTTGAGGTTCATCTGGATGCCGAGATGATGGGCGAGCGTCCAGAACATCTCATATTCGTCGATGCAGTCGCCCGGCGCTTCCACCACCGCTTCGGTGTAGCGGGCATAGGGTTCTTCGTGCCACCATTCGGAAAGGCTGGTGATGTCCTCGCGCTCCAGACATTGCGAGGGCGCGAGCACCACATCGGCGCGCTTGGCGCTGGCGCTCATCCACGGATCGATCTGCACGAACAGTTCAAGATCATCCAATGCGCGGACCATCTTGGCCTGATCGGGGAAGCCGACCACCGGATTGCCTCCGACCGAGATCAGCGCGCGCACCTGGCCTTCGCCGGGGGTAAGGATTTCGTCGGCCAGCACGTTGCAGGGCATCTCCCAGCCCAGATGGCCCAAGCCCCGGAACCGCGATTTCGGCATCCCTTCCGCGCCGAACATCGGCACCGGCGGCGCAACCTGCGCGCGGCGGGCGTTCTGGTAGGGGCTGAAGACACCCGGGATCGCGGCCTTCTCGCCCTCCTGCTTGAAGCGGGCGCAGATCGTGTTGAGGCAGACGACCAGATATTCGGTCAGCGTCCCGTTCCCCGCCATTTCCGGTCCGGTGCCGGTGACCGCGCAGCCTTTCGACCCTGTGGCGAACATCCGTGCGGCGGCGACCAGCTGATCCTTATCGAGCCCGGCGCGCTCGGCAGCGACCTCGGGCGGGAAGGCCTTCACCGCTTCGGCCAATTCATCGAACCCATCGACATGCGCGGCGACGAAGTTGCGATCATACAGCCCTTCGCTGATGATCACGTTGAGCATCCCCGCCAGCATCGCCGGATCCTCGCCCGGCTTCACCGGCAGGTAGATGTCGGCCAGCCGTGCAACGTCGCTTTCACGCGGGTCGGCAACGATCAGCTTGAGGCCCTTGGCCTGCTGGTCACGAATGCGGCGCGACGGGCTGAACGGCGGCACGCCGCCCACCGGCGAATAGTGCGAGACAATCGGGTTGTTGCCGATGAACATCGCCACGTCGCTTTCGCTGAACGTATTCGGCCCCGCCATCCACTTGCCGTACCGCGCGGTGGTGAACACCTTCGCAGGCTGATCGAGCGTTACCGAGGTGTAGAAATTGCGGCTCCCCACGGCATTCGCAAAGCTCAATGAGGCGGACATGGCGGCGCTGTTCTGGAATCCGCCCGATCCCATGAACACGGCCACCGAATGCGGGCCGTACTGGTCAATGATGCGGCGCAATTCGCTGGCCACATGGGCGAGCGCTTCGGGCATCGGGGTCGAGACGAATTCGCCCGCGTCATTGCGCACCAGGCTGTGATGCAGGCGGTTTTCCGAATTGTGCGAATCCGGCAGCTCGCGCCCCTTCATGCAGGTGTAGCCGCCATAGGCCGGATCGTCGGGATCGCCGCGCACTTCGATCACCTTCCCGTCAGCAACGTCCACCTCCATCGCGCAATTGGCGTGGCAGAAGCGGCAGAAGGTCTTGTGAGTCTCGACGCCCATCGTGGTTCTCCCTTTATCTGTGCAAACTACCACAGGGGGCGAACCACTCGACTGACACTTTTGTCCGTGGAGACCGGCGCTTTGCCCCCGCAATAGGGCAGGCGAAACGAGGAGATACCTGATGCCGACCACCACCCGCCAATGGCTGCTCAACGGACACCCGCGCGGCCGGGGGATCGAGATCGATAACGACTTCAAGCTGGTCACCACCGAGCTTGGCGATCCTGCGCCCGGTGAGATGCTGCTCAAGCTCCATTACCTCGGCTTCGATCCGGCGCAGAAGGGCTGGATGGAGAACATCGCCGACTACGTCGCGCCCATGAATATTGGCGACGTGATGCGCGGCAGCGGGATTGCCGAGGTGGTGGCGTCCAATGGCGGCAGGTTTGCAGTGGGCGACATGCTGTTCGGCACCACTGGCTGGACCGAATATCTCGTCACGGACGGCAAGGAACTGACCAAGGTCGAAACCGAAATCTCGCCCACTGCTGTGCTGTCGGTGCTCGGGACGACCGGGCTGACCGCCTATTGCGGGCTGTTCAAGGTCGGTAAGCCCGTGGCAGGCGATACCGTGCTGGTCAGCGGCGCAGCAGGCGCGACGGGGAGCATCGTCGGCCAGCTCGCCAAGATCGCCGGGTGCCGCGTGGTCGGGATCGCGGGCGGTCAGGACAAGTGCGACTGGCTGGTGCGCGAGGCGGGGTATGACGCCGCGATCGATTACAAGGCCGACAATGTAAAGGCACAGATCCGCGAGCATTGCCCGCGCGGTGTGGACGTCATTTACGACAATGTCGGTGGCAAGATTTTGAACGATATGCTCGCCTGCATCGCCACCAATGCGCGCGTGGTGATCTGCGGCGGGATCAGCCGCTACGAGACCGGCTCGCTTCCCGCTGGCCCCGAGAATTACTTCAACCTCGTGTTCCGGCGCGGCACGATGGCCGGCTTCATCGTGCTCGACTGGGCGAACGAATTCCCCGGCATCCGCAAGCGGCTCGAAGGCTTCGTCAAGGATGGCAGCCTGAAGTATCAGGAAGACATCCAGCACGGCTTCGAAAACGCGCCGCAGACCTTGCAGCGGTTGTTCGCTGGCCTCAATCGCGGGAAGCAGATGTTGAAGCTTTAGGCCTCGTCATTGCGAGCCGCAGGCGAAGCAATCCATGGCCTGACCTTTCCGCGCGCGGCTTGGTTCGTTCATGGATTGCCGGGTGGCGCTTCGCGCCGTCTTCGACTCCGCCTTCGGCTCCTCGCAATGACGAGCAGAGGATTCAGCCTGCCAAATCCTCAGGCCGGTTGACGTTCATCAACGCGGTGGGAAGGTCGATCCGCCGGGCGGCAATGGCATCGGCGAAGCGGTAGAGCGACCGTCCTCCGCCGCTCAGGAAGGTATCAATCGCCGGGAAGTCGGCTACCGGCCACAGCCCGACGACCGGCTGGCTCTCCACAATTGCCGCGCCTTCGCCTGCGAGGCTCATGGCCAGATCATGCGGCAGGTCGGGCACATCCACTCCGGCGGACAGGACATGGCTGAAGCCCTGTTCCCGCGCATGGCGCAACGCCGCCGCCAAACCGCCGAGTGGGCCAAGGCCAGCCTCGGGCCAATCGGGAATGCAGCGGAACTTAGGTTCCTTGCGTCCGCAAACCACCAACCCGCCGCACTGCGCCAGCAGAGCAGTCGCCACCCGGTCGATCAGCCGCTCGCCCTGATACAGCGCCTGCGCCTTATCGCTACCGAACCGCCGCGCCTGTCCGCCGGCGAGGATTGCGCCCAGAATCACTGGAGCAGTTTAGTCAAACGCCTCGGTCGCATTGCCCTCGGCGTTGTAGACCGGGCCTTCCGCATCGACGCGGTACTTGGCGCTCACCGCGCCGGTGATGCCGAACTGACCGATATGATCGCGCATTCCGGTATAGGCCGGGTCCTTGAAATGGGCGGCGAGCGCTTCTTCGCTCTCCCATTCCTCGAACACATTCACGCGCGCCGGGTTCATCGAACAGGCGCTCCAGTCGTAGTGGATGCAGCCCTTTTCGGCGAGCGCCGCTTCGATATGCGGACGGGCGGTGCGAAGGGCCTCCTCGCGCTGGGCAGGGTCGAGGTCGATCTGGGCGGAAATGAGAATCTTGGCCATGTGCCGAATTACCCCTGAGCGCCGAATTCGGCGATGATCTTGAAGGTGCGGCTGGTGAACACCCAGCGCCCGTCGATTTTGGCGAGTTCGTCTTCGTAGAGACCCCCAACGTGGCGCGCGGGCGCATCCTTCGGCTTCAAAATTT
>JBIPOH010000324.1:0-4034 GCA_044379435.1 Novosphingobium sp. | reverse complement strand
CCTGCTCTCCGACGCGACGGGCAATCTGCGCCTTGCGATGCTGAGCATCAACTGGGTGGCGGTGCCGATTGCCGTGCTGATGCTGCTCATCGCGCGCCGGGCCGAGCGGGACGAACAGGGGCTGCTGGCGCGGGCCGGGGGGTAGGGGTGTTCGCTTCGAACAGTGTGTGCTACTATGTCAGTGCACCGTAACACATTGAGGTCTGCCATGACCGAAGCCACCTTCACTTTCCGTGTCGAAGAGCAGTTGAAGAGCGCATTTTCCCAAGCTGCAAAGGCGAATGATCGCACGGGAGCCCAACTCCTGCGGGATTTCATGCGCGAGTTCGTCCGCAACCAGCAGCAAACTGCGGACCATGACGCCTGGTTCCGCCGGGAAGTGCAGGCAGGTATCGACGCCGCGAATGCGGGCGATCTGATCGCGGCAGATGAAGTCGAGGCCGAAGCGGCTGTGTGGCGGGATACGATCCGCCGCCAGTCTGCGTGAAGTTGCTCTGGACCGGCGCCGCACAGGCAGATCGGGGTGCCATTCGTGACTACATTGCGGAACGAGATATCGGCGCAGCGCTCGCCTTGGATGAACTCATCTCGGAACGCAGCAGCCGCCTATCGTCACATCCGGCAATGGGGCGGCCAGGGCGCGTGGCGGAAACCCGCGAGCTTGTGATCCATCCCAACTACATTCTTGTCTACGATGTCACCGCCGGCAGCATTCGCGTGCTGCGCATCCTTCACGCGGCGCAGCAATGGCCCCCGGTCGAGGGATCGTGAACCCTACCGCCCCTTCTTCGCGATGCTTGCGTTGAAATCGGGTTCCTTGTTCGCCACCCAATCGACGAACTTGCGGATGGCCGGGTTGGCCAGCAACTGATCCACATCCATCCCCGCGCGCTGCAGTTCGGAATTGGTGAAGTTGGTGATCAGGGTGTTCTGGCAGATCGCGTGCATCGGCACGGTATCGCGCCCGCCGCGGCTTTTGGGCACGGGGTGGTGCCACACCACGACCTCGCCGCAAGGACGGCCGCAGAGCCAGCAGGGCGGCGGGGGCGCAGCCTCGGCGGCTTCGTCTTCGTCGTCTCGCCATCCGCCTTTGGAATGCTTGCGGGCCATGCGCTTGCCTTTGTTGCCGAGTTTGCGAGCGCCATAGCCGTGGAGCGCGCCCGCGCCTAGGGCTGTTCACTTTCGGCCATGAGCCGCTCCAGCCACGCGCGCGCCTGCTTGGGTTCGCCTACGGCCTGCGCGCGCACCGGGCCGCGCGCGGCGAGGAACTGCAGGTGCAGTGCGAAAGGTTCATCGATCATGAGCTGCTCGCGCAAGTCCGCGATCTCTTCGGCCAGCTCTTCCAGCTCTGCCACCGCCGGTGCGGCGCGCGCGCGGTCATGCCGGTCCTGCCGGTGATCGAACAGGCCCCAGTTGCCCGCTGCCGTCATCTTGAGCGCGGCGATCAGCGCCTCGCGGTAATCTTCCTCCAGCCCTTCGCGGCGGCGGTCGAGGCGTTCGAGGCGGTCGGCACGGGCCACGGCATTGTCCTTGGTTCGCCGGGCCGCGCGATTACAGGACGCGCCATACCCAGAGCTTGATGCCAAGGGGATAGCGCGCGCCGGAGCAGATGAAAATGGAGCGGTTCATCCAATCGTATGGCCCATCGGGCGCGATGAATTCGGGCACGGTGCGGAAGTAGTAGGCGGACGGATCGACTTCCTCCCCGGCAGCGAGGCGCGCCATCACTTCGGGCGGGCCTTGGCGCAGGCCGCGGTTGCGGATCTGGATCACCACGCCGTCGTCGGTTTCCAGCGCATAGATGGCATCGGCGACGGTCACCCCGTCGGGCCGGGTGAGTTGCCAATCCGCCGCATTGCCGATCAGGCGGCCCTTGATGCGCGGCCCTTCGACGCGCCCGCCGCCGACAATCGGGATGATCCGCCGCGTGCCGTCATAGGTCGTGCCGATGGCCACCGGCGGTTCGAGATCGCCGCTCGCCTCGTAGACGAATTCGAGATCGGGCCTGATCATGAAACCTTCAGCACCGGCTTGATCACGCGCCCGCTTTCCCCGGCGGCGAAGGCGGCGTTGATATCTTCGAACGCGAAGGTTTCGATCAGCCGTTCAAACGGAAAGCGCCCGTTGATGTGGTGTTCGAGCAGCTGGGGGATGAACACCTTGGGGTCGCTGTCACCTTCCAGAATGCCCATCACGCGTTTGCCGCCGCCCATCAACGCCAGTTCGTTGAAATGCAGCATGGCTTCATGGTCCGATGCACCGACCAGACCGAGGATGCCGCGCGGGGCGAGCAGGCCGAAGGCGAGTTCGATGAGGGCCGCGATGCCGGTGGTGTCGAAGGCATAGTGCAGGCCGTCCGGGCAGATGTCGCGCAGCGCAGCCTCCAGATCGCCGCAGCCTTTCACAGTGTGCGTCGCGCCGAGTTCGCGGGCGAGGGCGAGGCGGCTTTCGTGCAGATCGACTGCGATGATCGGGCTGGCACCGGCAATCTTGCCCGCCATCACGGCAGAAAGGCCCACCGCGCCCGCGCCGATCACGAGCAGCGCGCGGCCCGGCTTCACCGCCATGGAATTGAGCACGGCGCCCGCGCCTGTCTGCAGTCCGCAGCCCAGCGGGCCCAGCCGTTCGAGCGGCACCTGCGCGGCACTGGCCGGCACTTTCACCACGTTGCGCTCGCTGGCGAGGGCGTGAGTGGCGAAGGAGGACTGGCCGAAGAAGTGGCTGTGGAGCACGCCCCCGGGCGAGGTGACGGCCTTGCTGCCATCGGGCCTGCCGCCGCTGAAGTTGTGGAGCCCGAACTGGTAGCAATAGGCCGGCGCGTCATCGCTGCAATTCGCGCAGGCACCGCAGCTGGCGAAGGTCAGGATCACTGCATCGCCGGGGGCAACTTCGGTCACGCCCGGACCCACCGCCTCGACAATGCCGGAGCCTTCGTGGCCCAGCACCATCGGCAGCGGCACGGGCACTTGCTGATCGCGCGCGGCCATATCGGTGTGGCAGATCCCTGCGCCAACGATGCGCACCAGCACTTCGCCCGCGCGGGGCGCATCGATGGTGGCTTCCTCGATCGCAAAGGGGCTTTGGGCGCCATAGCAGACGGCGGCGCGGATCGTGGTCATCAGGCAGGCTCCGGAGAAGTGCGGATCAGGGCTTCGCGGCGGCGGGCGTGCGGACGACGGCGTGGAAGTAGTCTACCACTTCGCCGGTCAGCCATTCCGGCTCGACCGGCGGATTGTAGCTCAGCTTCACGATCACCGTGCGCGTCGTGGGGTGGACATAGATGAACTGCCCGGCCAGGCCGACTGCGCTGTAGGCGCCCGGTTCCTTGTCGACCTGCCAGGTTTGGTAGCCATAGCCCTCGAACTCGGCCTTGCGGCCATAGACGGCGGGGAAGGGGATCATTGTGGTCATTTCCTTGACCCAGTCGGCGGGGATCACCTGCTTTCCGCCTGCCTTCCCGCCATCGAGCATCATCTGGCCGAGCCGCGCAAAATCACGCAGCACCGCGTTGTAGCCCATGCCATTGAGCGCGCGGCCATTGCCCGGCGGGCCGTCTGCCATCCAGAATGCGCCTGCCTCTGCGCCAAGCGGGCCCCACAGGCGGCTGGCGGTGAAGGCTTCCAGCTTCTCGCCCGTCGCGCGTTCCAGAATCCACCCCAGCACGGCCGTGTCGAGCGTGGCATAGTTGAAGGTGCTGCCCGGCACGGTCTTCTTGCCGATCGTCACGGCGGGGTCGGCAAAGCGCATCTCGTTGCGCACGATGGCCTTGGTGTGGATCGTGGCGGCAAGGCTGGGGTTCACGCCGAAATCGTAGCGCTCCTCGTAATCGACGCCCGAGCGCATCTGCAGGATCTGGCGGATCGTGGCATCGCCATAGCCGCCAGCCTTGAGTTCGGGGACGTAGTCACCCGCCTTGTCATCGAGCGAGTGGATCTTGTGTTCGCTGAGCGCGATGCCGACGAGCAGCGCGGTGATCGTCTTGGCCATCGAGAACGAGATGAAGTGCGTGGCGGCATCGGACTTGTTGCGATAGT